>LNEA01000324.1 GCA_001464855.1 Rhizobiales bacterium Ga0077530 | reverse complement strand
ATCGTGGTCCAGGGGGCGGGCGAAAACTGGACCGCTGAACCCTGGCGGCAGCGTTTTGCGGCGCGCCTTACATCCATGCCGATCGCGCTATGGCCGACCGATACGCCGGCGCCCGAGAGCGTTCGTTTCGTGGCCGTGTGGAAGCCGCCCCCGGGCCTGCTCGGCACCTTCCCCAACCTCGAGGTGATCTTCAACCTCGGCGCCGGGGTCGACGCGCTCGTCGCCGATGCAACTTTGCCGGCCGTCCCGCTGGTTCGCGTGGCGACGAG
Organism: Rhizobiales bacterium Ga0077530; assembly: GCA_001464855.1. Taxonomy (GTDB): domain Bacteria; phylum Pseudomonadota; class Alphaproteobacteria; order Rhizobiales; family Hyphomicrobiaceae. The sequence goes on along the minus strand of LNEA01000324.1, from coordinate 4,490 downwards.
CGATCTCACCAAGCGCATGACCGAGTACGTGGTGATGCACGTTCTCATGCACCACCGGCGCCAGAAGCGCCTCGACAAGGCTCAGAGCGCAAAGCTTTGGTACACGCCGGACCAGCGCGCCGCGTCCGCAGTGCGGGTCGGGATCATGGGCCTCGGCGAGCTTGGCCGCGATAGTGCCGAGGTGTTGGCGCGGCTCGGGTTCCAGGTGGCGGGTTGGAGCCGGTCGCCGCGCAGCGTGCCAGGCATAGACTGCTATGCCGGAGCCGATCAGCTCGACGCCTTCCTCGCGCGCACCGACATCCTCGTGGTGCTGGTGCCGCTGACGCCTGACACCAATGGCATCCTGAACCGCTCGCTGTTCAAGAAGCTCGCGCGCAACGGCGTGCTCGCTGGGCCGATCGTGATCAATGCCGGTCGCGGCGGCCTGCAGGTCGAGGACGACATCGTCGCCGCACTCGACGACGAAACGCTCAAGGCCGTGACGCTCGACGTGTTCAACACGGAGCCGCTGCCGCAGGATCACCCGCTGTGGAGCCACCCGAAGGCCACGATCACGCCGCACAATGCCGCCGATAGTGATCCCGACGCGATTTCCGACTACGTCGTGGCGCAGATCAACGCCTACGAACGCGGGCTGCCGCTCCAGAACGTCGTGGATCGCACCCGCGGATATTGAGCGAACCCAGCGGAGGCTGCATGAGCGGCAAGATCATTCTTCATCACGCGGCACCGAGCCGCTCGTCGACGGTGCTGTTCATGCTCGAGGAGGTCGGCGTACCCTATGACCTCCGCGTGCTGGACTTGCAGGCTGGAGATCAACTCAAGCCGGCATTTCTGGCCATCAACCCGATGGGCAAGGTGCCGACCATCGAGCACGACGGCGTCGTGATTACCGAAGTCGGCGCGATCTGCACGTATCTTGCTGACGCTTTTCCCGCGGCGGGTCTTGCGCCACCCGTGAACGATCCGATGCGCGGGCCCTACCTGCGCTGGATGTTTTTTCAGGGCAACTGCCTTGAGCCGGCCATCGTCGACCATGCCTTGAAGCGCGAGCCTGGCAACCGCGCGATGATGCCCTACGGTGACTACGAGACAGCCGTTGGAGCCGTCGAAAAAGCGATCGAGAAGGGGCCGTGGTTTCTCGGCGACCGCTATTCCGCCGCCGATGTATATGTCGGATCGGCGATCGCCTGGGGTCTACAATTCAAGCTTCTGCCGGAGCGGGATACCTTCAAGCGCTACGCCGCCCGCCTCGCCGAGCGCCCCGCCCGGCAACGCGCCGTCGCGATCGACGAAAAAATCACTGCGTCCAAGTAGGCGATCGGCGGCAGCTAACGGATCCGCAATATCCTGCGGAGTATAAGGTCGGCCGACGGCTTGCCATGATGGCGGGCGGTGACGTCCCATGAAGGGATCAAAATGTTTGAAGATCTGCCGCCCGCGGCGCCACTTTGTGGCGTTGTGGAGTTCGCCGACGTCGTTCTTCCGTGTCTGATTCACGCAAGTTCGCCGCGAGGAGCCAGTCTCGTCGTTCCGGCGACGTTCGATCTCCCTCCCCAGCTCACGCTCAGTGACTCGCATCAAAATTCGCAGCGCGTTGTGCGGGTGGCGTGGCGTCGCGGCCCCCACATCGGCGTCCAATTCGTCGATGCTCCCGAGCCGCCCCCACTCCGGTCAGCACGCTGAGGCTGAAGCAATCGTAATCACTGTATCGCCTTGGCACGATCCAGCGCGCTGAATAAACGCGAGCGGTGTCGGCGCGTCAAAAGCCGTGCTGAAAGCTCGGCTATTAGCAAAATTTTATTCGGACTGCGGCTATGGCTTGCCAGTCAGGCGGTGCGTGCGTGGGCGCAAGTGCCGTCTGAACGGGTGGGGTAAAAAAACGAACAAGGTCGAGTTCGATGAACGTTCTGATGTGCCTGGTGGTGGAACACGATCTCCGCCTGGTGGCTTTGGCCGCCTTTGTCATTGTCAGCGGCGGGTGGGTGGCCGTCGGCCTCGTTCGCCGCGCCTCAGAGAGAACAGGGACGATGCGTGCGGGTTGGATGGGCCTTGCCGCCATTGCAGCAGGCGCCTCGATCTGGTGCACACACTTCATCGCCATGCTCGCCTATCTGGTGCGCGCCCCCTTCATCTTCGATCCGAGCTTGACCGTACTTTCCTTGCTTGTTGCGGTCGCCGGATCAGCCGCCGGAATCTCCGTCGCACTCAACCGAGCCGGAGGACTGCTCGTTCCTCTCGGCGGCGCGATCCTCGGCGGTACGATCGCCGCCATGCATTATGTGGGCATGCTCGGATATCGCGTCGATGGCTTTGTTGATTGGCAGATCGGATACGTCGCGGCTTCCGTCGCTATCGGAGCGGTGCTCTGCACGCTCTCGATGAGGCAGCTCGTCGAGCGCCCCGGCAAGTATTCTCATGTGATCTCCGTGGCGCTCTTCGTCGCCGCTGTCGTCGGCATGCATTTCACCGGCATGGCCGCCTATACTGTGACGCCGATGGTCTCCGGTGCGCCGGTGGCGGATGCCGCATCACACACCGTACTTGCGATTGCGATCGCCGGCGTCAGCTCGGTCATTGCGGCGACCGGCATCATCAGCTTCATCATCGACACGACCGCCAGCCAGGAAATGGTCCAGCGGTTGCTGCAATTGGCGACCAGCGATGCGCTTACCGGCTTGCCCAACCGCATCCGCTTCGCTGAGCACGTGGACGCGCAAATCGCGGTGTCGAAGTCCAAGAACCTGCAACTTGCGGTCATCGGCATAGATCTGGATCGGTTCAAGGATATCAACGATCTGCACGGCCACGCGGCCGGCGACGCCGTGCTCAAGACGCTGTCGGGGCGCTTGCGCGGGATGCTCAAGGATGGCGAGTTCGTCGCACGCATCGGTGGCGACGAGTTTGCTGCCGCCAAGTCATTTGCCCACAAGAGTGAGTTGATCGGATTCCTCGATCGGTTGAAGGAGGCGCTTTTCACCCCGGTCGCCTTCGAGGGCGGAGATGCGACAACGGGCGCGAGCTGCGGCGTCTCGATCTATCCCTCAGACGGCGAGACCGGCGCGCGGCTGGTCGCCAACGCCGATCTGGCCATGTACCGCGCAAAGGCCGATGTGACGCGCGTCGTTTGTTTCTATGAGCCGAAGATGGACGAGACGGCGCGCTATCGCAATGCGCTTGGCCTCGAACTTCGCAAAGCCGTCGAACTCAATCAGTTCGAGCTTCACTATCAAGTGCAGGCGAACGTCGCTTCGGGCCAGATCTCAGGTTACGAGGTCCTTCTGCGCTGGCGCCATCCCGAGCGGGGCATGGTCTCGCCTGCCGACTTCATTCCTGTTGCCGAAGAAACCGGCGCCATCCTCGCCATCGACGAGTGGGTTCTGCGCAACGCCTGCAGAGAAGCCGCTTCGTGGCCCGTGCCGCACAGGATTGCGGTCAATCTCTCCGCGGTCCAGGTCACGCAACTCGACTTGCCGCGGAAGGTTCATGAGATCCTGCTCGAGACTGGCATGAGCCCGAGCCGGCTCGAACTCGAGCTGACGGAGTCGTCGATCATCATGGATAAGGACCGGACCCTCCACGTTCTGCGCCAGCTCAAGGCTCTGGGGGTGACGATCGCAATGGACGACTTCGGCACCGGGTATTCGTCCCTTTCGACGCTGCGGGCGTTTCCCTTCGACAAAATCAAACTGGATCGCTCGTTCATGGGCGAGGTCGAACATGACCCGCAGGCGAAAGCCGTCGTTCGCGCGGTTCTGACTTTGGGCAGATCGCTGCAGGTCCCCGTATTGGCCGAAGGCGTCGAAACAGCCGAGCAACTCGCGATCCTTCGCGAGGAGGGCTGCGACGAAGCGCAGGGGTATCTTCTCGGGCGCCCCCGTCCGGTCGGCCAGATCTGCCTCACCGCACAGCAAAGTGGCGACGGGGATCTCTTCCCGTCCCGTGCGGAGACGTCGGTGCGACACGGACTGCGCGCGGTCGGCTGAGCGCCGGTCCGACATTCCCGAGATTGAACGCGCGCGGACAGGGCGGTTCTCCGTCCTGCGCGTTTCGCATTCCGAGCCACGCGTCCGGTCGGCACCCTGGCGCGTTTACAACCCGGCGTGCCGCGCCTATAACCCGCGCCCAATGATCGAATTTGCCGATGGAGCCGCTGGATGCGCACGGAGCACAATGACCTCGTCGCCGAGATCAAGGAATCGATGACCCTGCTGCGGAGGTCTCTTTGACTGGGACACTGCTGAAATGCGCCTCGGCGATCTCAATCGTCAGGCGGAAGATCCCTCGCTGTGGAACGATTCCGCGCGCGCGCAGAAGGTAATGCGCCAGCGCCAAGCGCTGGACAGTGCGGTCAAGGGCTACAAGAAGATCGAGCAGGAACTCGATGACGTCGTGACGCTGATCGAGCTCGGCGATGCCGAAGGCGACGCCGCGACGGTCGAAGAGGGCGGGCAGGCACTGAAGGCGCTGCTTGCGCAGGTGAAGCGCCG
>LNEA01000323.1 GCA_001464855.1 Rhizobiales bacterium Ga0077530 | reverse complement strand
ACGACATTGGTTGCATCGCCCGCCGCGCCGCCGCCGACGCCCGCGACAACGCCGACATTGCTCGTCCCGACTTTGTCGCCGTGGACGACCTTGCCGAACCAACCGCCGCGACGGGCCTCAGCGAGCGCCTCGGCGAGAATGAGCGTCGAACTGATGCCGCGCTCCGGGGCGCCACCCGCGTGCGCGGCGCGTCCCGTGATCTCGACCTCCCAACGATCGGCGCCGACCGCACCGACGGTCACATACGCCGCCGACCGACCGTCATAGTTGAAGCCCATCGCCACGCCGCCGAGATCCTTTGGATCAACGAAGCGCGCGCCCCACAGCCCGCTTTCCTCGCGGACCGTGAACAGCAGCGTCAACGGCGGATGGTCGAGGTTCTGCTTTGCCAGTTCCGCGGCCAGCGTCACGAGCACGCCGCAGCCGGTGCGATTGTCACCGCCCAGCGCGGTTTTCACCGTGTTGACGATCTTGCGACCCTGGATCTTCGGCTTGGCGCCAGCGCATAGCGGCACCGTGTCGAGGTGCGTCATGAACAGAAGGCGCGGATGGTTCCCGAGCCGGCCTCGGCCCGGCAGGTCGACGATCAGGTTGCCCGTCTCGGTCGGCACCGGGATCTTCTTGTTCGCGTCGTCGAAACGGATGGCGCGCGACGGCACGCCAACCTCCTTGAGCGCGGCGACAACGTCCTTGCCGATCTTCGCCTCGCGACCGGTCACGCCTTCCACCGCCAGGAACCGCATGAGACGGTTGATGGCTTGCCCGTTGTCGACCTTCAGCATGGATACGCTCGCCCCTCAGGATGCCTTCTTGCGATTCTTCTCGAGCCAGCCATTGACCATCTCGACGGTCTTGTCGACTTCGGGGTTCGAGCGACCCTTCGATGCCGCGATGCCCTGGACCAGTAGATCGACGCGCTCGATGTTCGGCGCGCCGGCCGCAAGCGCCCGGGCCGCCGACGACGGCGTCAGCAGCGCTTGCGACGCCGCCGCGTATTTCTCGAACGGCACCATATCGGCCTTGTCCGCGCCGAGGGAAACGCACAGGTCCACGACCCAGTCGTAGACCGCTTTGCTCGCGGCGGGATCGGAGTTCACGGCCTCCTTGATCGGCCGCACAGTATCCTTCTGGACGCAACGGTAGTTGCCGGCGAGGAGCATCGCCCACTTGGCGAGCGGCACGAACACCGACGAATGCACCTTGAGCTTCACCGGGATTTCGATCTTCTCGCCCCCGACGTCGAAGCGCGCGGCGTCGACGTCCTTCTCCATCTGCTGGAGGATGGCTGTGTGCTCGTCCGAGACAAAGCGGGCTGATTTGAAGTTGGTCGGCAGTCGCACCTGAAGGACGTTGACCGGTTCCTCCGGCGGACGGAACGCCTGCGGGTCGGGGCTGCAAAGCGTCATCAGGTTCGGATCGAACGCGTCCCACACGGTCGCATCGGTATAGCAGTGGCGCAGCTTGCTCACATCGAGGCCGGGAATGCGGGCGAGGTACGGCAGCGGCGGCATGTTCATGATCGACATGCAGGGGCGGCCGGACTGAGCGACCTTCAGCAGCAGTTCCTTGGCGCCGGGTGTGCGGTATTGCGGCTCCTGCATGGCGAGCGCGATGAGGTCGAAGCTCTTGGGGTCCACGTCGGCCGGGCCCGCCGCGCTGATCTTGCCGGGCAGCTTGCGGCTGTTGATCTCGACGAGCCCCTCGCGGCCACGCACTGGGATCTTCACCAGCGCGCCTTCTGCATTGATCTTCTCGACTTCGGCAGGAAGGCACACGAGCGTGGTGTCGTGCCCCGCCATGGCGAGCTTGGTCCCGAGCAACGACCCGTAGGACGCTCCCATAACGAGCGTCTTGTATTTCTTCGCCATCATCAGCCCTTTCCCGGTCGTTTCCCTGAAGTCATTTTCTTGCCGCGCAGCGCACGGTTTGAACGTCGCGGAGGTTAGTGCTGGTCCCCCGCGTGTGCAACTGAATGCCGTAACCGCGGCCGCGGGACGATTTGCTGCCCCAAACGAGCTGGATGCGGCCAAAATCGGGCACATCGTCCGTTTAGCCACAGTTTGGTAACACTTTGCCGTCAAGACTTTATTGACCATACGGCCGCGGGGGCGCGGCTGCTAGGGGGGTCCCCAAACTCGCGAAGAACGGTCAACCCATGCCCATTTTTCATTCGCTGAATCTGCGAACCGGCGCAATCGCGCTTGGTCTGGCTGTTGGACTGGTCGGCTTCGGTCTTGAGCCAGGCTATGCCCAGATCACGGCACTCGACCAGGATGGCGCGCCCATTTCGGCTGCGCCATCGACCGGACCACGCGATTTCGCATTGCCGGTGGCCGGCCTGCCCTACGTGCATCTCGCCCAGGCGCGGCCCGGCGATTACGTCGAACGCGAAACAATCGAACCGCCAGCGTACCGGCCGCCTTACGAGACCGGTCGCCAGGTTCCGAGCTACGGCGGTTCGCGCGAAAGCTACAGTCCGCCGGCGCGGGGCGATGACGCCTATCGCGCACCGCCGCCGCGCTATGAGCCGCGCGAAGCCGGACCGCCCCCTGGTCCAGCGCCCTACCGCGAGGCAGCACCGTATCAGTCGGATCGCTACGCCCCGCCGCCGCCCGCCTATCGCGACCAGCCACCTCCGCCGGGATATGCGGACGAGGATCCGCGCGACGGCACCTATTCGATGAACGAGATCACGCGCGCCGGTCACGGCTTTTTCGGCGCCGCCAGTCGTGGCCTCGCCAGCGTGATCGAATACGCGTTCCGCCAGCAGGGTCGCCCGAACGGCTACATCCTCGGAGAGGATGCCGGCGGTGCGTTCGTTGCCGGTCTACGCTACGGACGCGGCACGCTCTATACCCGTGACGCCGGAGAACACCCGGTGTTCTGGCAGGGCCCTTCGATCGGCTACGACGCCGGCGGCGACGGCTCCAAGGTCATGACCCTTGTGTACCGGCTGCGCGATCCGCACGACATCTACCGCCGATTCGGCGGCGTCGAAGGCTCCGCTTATGTCGTCGGCGGCGTCGGCATGAACTTCCAGGCCAATGGTAACATCGTGCTCGCCCCCATCCGCACAGGGATTGGCCTTCGCATGGGTGCCAATATCGGCTATTTGAAGTATACACGGCGGCCGACCTGGAACCCCTTCTGAGTCGGCACGTCGTGCGTGCGGCTCTCCGGCATCTCTGAGCCGCGCCGTAGGCTGTGGCGGTGTCGCGCTCTTGCGGGAGCATGGCGTCGCGCCGAGCGGCCCGAGCCGAGGATTTGCGGGTTTGATCACGATCCAGTCAGCACTCTTCCTGGCGCTCGGCTTTCTGGTCGCTAGTTTGCTGTGGCTCCTTGCCGCTCCCGGTTTCTGGGCGCGCGCGGTGCGGCTGACAACGCGCCGGCTCCGCGAATCCATGCCGATGACGGACATCGAGATCCGTGCCGATAAGGATCGGTTGAGGGCGGAGTACGCTCTTAAAATTCATCAACAGCAGGTAGCGCTCGAAGAGACCAGGCTCGCTTCGGCGCGGCAGGTGATCGATCTCAACCGACGCGATGCGCGCATCAACGGTCTCGAAGCGGACGTCGAAGCGCTGACGTCATCGCTGGAGGGTGCGGTCAACGCCCGAGCCGTTCTCGAACAGACGGTGGCGTCGCGCCTGCCGCGCATCGAGGAGCGGCTGATCGAAGCGAAGCGCAATCTTGCGGAACGCGACAGTGAGATCATCGACCTGACGCGCACGGCGGAACGGCAGGCCCGAGCCTTGAAAGAAGCGCAGGCGATCAACGATCAGCTCAAGCGCGAGGCGCACACACTCACGACGGCACTGGAGACCGCAGGCGCGAAGGCACAGGGCCACACGGCCGAGGATCGTACGGACGGTTTCGTCGCCATGCGGGCCGAACTCAATGCCTTGCGTGCCCGCACGCGCGAGCAGAGCGCCCTGATCGATCGTTTGCAGAAATCCTATGCCGAAACGATCGGCCCGAGCGGCCAGCCCGCCGTCAAGGCGAATGGCAGCGGCAAGCCCGCGTCGTTGCGCGCGGAGGTGAAGGCAGCAAACGGTAAGGCCGATCCGGTCGCAGGAAGTGAGAAGAAACTGCGCGAAACGGTCACCGCTCAGGAGCAGGAGATTACGCGTCTCAAGGCTGCCATTGCGGTGTTCGAGAAAGCGAGCAGGACGGAAGGCGGGGGCGTTATCCCCGAGAGCCGCATCGCCCTCAAGGCGAGCCTCGGCGCACTCGAGGAAAAGTCCAGCCAGCAGGAAACCACGATCAAGGCGCTGCGCGCAGAAGTCGCCAGTCTCCAGGAGCAACTCACGCTGCAGGCGGCCGGCCACGTCGCGGAAGTGGGGCGTCTCGGCGCGGGTACACTGCCCGTGTCTGAAGCTAAGGCGGCAGCACGGCCCGAGGCCGCCTCGTCATCACGGACACCGACCACGACCGACCAGCCTGATCCGCCCGCGCCGCGCGAACGTCGTGCAATCCCGCGCTTGACGCTGGCCGAACGCGTCGCCCAGTCCAGGCTGGACACGCCTGACGACGATGCTGCCGCATCGCCGTCCGAGACCGCCAAACTGTCCGCCGTCAGGACCGAAGCCGACGCTGACATTTCGTCGGAGCAGATGGCAGAGACGTCGGCGTCGTCGGACGACCAAGCCACGGAGCGCCGACCGACTCGAATCAAGTCCCGCCTGCTCGATCGCATCTCGGATCTCTCGAAAGCGAAGGCTTGAGTATCGTCGTCTCGGTATGTCGGCTAACCAATGTTGCGATCGGATCTGCGGTGGGCAAACAATTGCCGCAGACTGTCGCCACGATGCCATAAGACCCGGTCTTGTTCAGTTCCGCCGCCTAAGGTCACCTGATGAATAGTCCACTGCGTGCTATGCTCGACATGAAGACCAACGGTGCGGAGAAGGTGCCCATTCTGCTCGCACATGGCGATCTTGCGGCGAAGCGCGGCGGCACCATCACACTCGAGCGCCCAGCAGCAAGCGACTTGGGCGACATTGTCACTGCGCGGATGAAAGACCTCGCGGATCGATTGGCGGCTGGCATTTCGTCCCCCAAAGTCCTTGGCGTCGACGCGCCGCTCGATCAATCAGACGTGGTG
>LNEA01000322.1 GCA_001464855.1 Rhizobiales bacterium Ga0077530 | reverse complement strand
AAGCTCTCGCGATGAAGCATGTCGAGGATCGTGAACTCACGCCGACCCGAGCGCACCTCCTCCATCGCCGGCTGATAGAGCCCGCGCCAATCGTCGGCAAACTGCGCCCAGTCGTGGCTCAATCCACGCGCCGATCCGAACGCGGTCAGCTCGCGGATGGCGCTACCGCGCCAATCGACCACGGTGCCGAACACATCGAATACGAGGGCCTTGACTTGATCCTTCTCCGCCATGCGGTTCTCTCCTTTGGATTCATCGAGATCTTTTATTTCGTGCGATGTCGTCAGGCCGCCGGTCGCTCGCGCGCTGCCGCCGCTTTCCAATCCTCAGAGATCATTGCGGCAGCCTTTTCAGCGATCATCAGCGTCGGCGAGTTGGTATTTCCCGACGTGATCGTCGGCATTACCGAGGCATCGGCGATGCGCAGGCCTTCGAGCCCGTGCACCGCCAGCCGCGGCGACACGACGGCGAGTTCGTCAGTGCCCATGCGGCACGTCGAGACCGGATGAAAAATCGTGGTCGAGATTTCACCTGCCGCCTTCGCCAGCGCCTCGTCGCTGGAAATATCTGGGCCCGGGCGGAATTCCTCGGGGCGATACCTGGCCAGCGCCGGCATCGAGACAATGCGCCTTGTGACGCGGACACTGTCGGCGGCGACACGACGGTCATCCTCGGTCGCGAGATAATTTGGCCGGATCTCGGGATGCGCGCTCGGATCCGGCGACATGATGCGAACGTGCCCACGACTCGTCGGGCGCACGTTGCACACGCTCGCCGTGAAGGCCGGGAACGGGTCGAGCGGCTCGCCGAACTTCGGCAGCGTCAGAGGTTGCACGTGATATTGGATGTTTGGTGTTTCGCGTGACGGGTCGGACCGCGTGAACGCACCGAGCTGCGATGGCGCCATCGTCATCGGACCGCGCCGGAACAGCGCATATTCAAGCGCGAAACTCGCCCGCTGGAGCAGGCTCTGGTAGCGCTCGTTCATCGTCTTGACGCCCTGCACCTTGTAGGCGCAGCGGATCTGCAAGTGATCCTGCAGGTTCTCACCGACACCCTTGAGCTCGTGACGGATGGTGATGCCGTGACGTTGCAGGAGATCGCCGGGTCCGATGCCTGAGAGTTGGAGAATTTGCGGTGTTCCGATCGCCCCCGCCGCCATCACCACCTCGCGGCGCGCCGTAGCTTGCCGCAGAGCACCGTGCTGATTGAACACAACGCCGGTCACACGCCGGCCGGCGAGTTCCAGGCGATGCACCGTCGCGTGTGTCGCGATCGTGAGATTCGCGCGGCCCTTCGCCGGGCGCAGAAAACCCTTCGCGGTGTTCCAGCGAATCCCTGAGCGCTGGTTGACGTGGAAGTAGCCACAGCCCTCGTTGTCGCCACGGTTGAAGTCGTCGGTCTTCGGAATGCCGGCTTCAGCCGCCGCCTCGCGGAAGGCGTCGAGGATTTCCCACGAAATCCGTGGCTGCTCGATCCGCCATTCGCCACCGCGCTCGTGCAGGCTGTCGAACGCGTCGGGCTCGAGCGCCCACTGGTCCTCATGGCGGCGGAAGTAGGGGAGCACGTCGTCCCATCCCCAGCCGGGATTGCCCATCTGCCGCCAGCCGTCATAGTCGCGCGCCTGGCCGCGCATGTAGATCATGCCGTTGATCGACGAGCAGCCGCCGAGCACTTTGCCGCGCGGATAATTCAAGGCGCGACCATTGAGGCCCGGCTCCGCGGCGGTGGAGTAGCCCCAGTCGGCGCGCGGATTGCCCATCAGGTAGAGGTAGCCGACGGGAATGTGGATCCAGTGATAGTTGTCGCTGCCACCGGCCTCGAGCAGCAGCACCCGCTGGGTTGGATCGGCGGATAGCCGATTGGCGAGCAGGCAGCCGGCCGTGCCCGCGCCAACGATGATGTAGTCATAGGTGACCTCAGCGCCCATGCGTCGTCTCCCCGAAGCGTGTTTTGATGTCGATGAGCTTTTTTGGTGCCGCCATACGTTAGCGCGCGCGGCTGCGCAGGCAATCGCGAAATTCGCATCGTTGACGCGACGGATCGGCCTCGACGACGCGTTTATTCAGCGATGGGCGGCAGTGAAAGCAGCTCTCGGCCGCCGGGCCAGCAGAGAGCGCGCTGGCTAACTGAGCATCACGGTACGTTGCATGGGAAACAGGCGGCGAACTCCGCACGGCAAAGGCGCCGAGTTGTAGAGTCGCGCGCCTACCCTTAAAAATTGCTGCGACTCGCTGCCTTAAAATTCATTTTTTGTAAACAATTTTTCGCGTTGCCCCTTGCGTTTTTTGGTGGATTGAGCACATATTGCAACACTGAAATCGTGGCGCCGTCCCACCTATCCCCCCCATAGTGGCGTCACGTGTTAGCCCGCGGCCTCCCCCCGGCCGCGGGCTTTTTTATTGTCCAGCGATCAGGCGCCAGATCGACAGAAATCCTGCTTCGCCTTAGACTGATGGCTTATCGATATGAACGAGGCCATTATGTTCAAGCAGCTGTTGCTCAGCCTTGCCGTAGCGGGTCCGCTCTTCATCCTATTCGGGAATGTCTCGCCAGCCCAGGACAGCAGCGAGCGACGCATCCGGAAGTCGCAGGCAGCCGAGAAGTCTCAGCGAAGCCGCGCTAAGGCGGCCCGGCCTGCCGTCCGCCCGCAAGCGAGCTCCTTACCTTCATGCTACGGCGCCGCCTTATGGGTCGATAGCCTGTGACGAGAATATGCTTCTCGATTGCCGATAGTCCCACCTGGTAACCGCCCGCCCAAGCGTTACGTCTGCAGTGGCCCTCGATCGCGACCGCTTGATTTTACCCGGGCGGAGCCCACGTTGAGGGCTCAACGGAAGGATGGCCGAGATGCGTGCATTACTCCTCGCCACAGCATTCGCGATGATCGCGACCCCCAGTGTTCCCCACACGGCTGAAGCGCAATTCTTCAACGGCTATCTGCGCCTGGACCCTGAGGGCATCGACCGGCCGCCAGGACCCGTGCCCAATACCCGCAAGGGTAAACGCAAGGTCTATGAACCCGTCGTCGGCAACTATCCGCGCTGCGGCGGCCTGATGTGGACAGGAGATCGCTGCCGTCTATCGACTGGCCAGGTGTGTACGGTCTATCCCCACGGCCTCGACGGCTGCATATGAGGTGATCATTGCCGGCGGAGGCAGAGCGCGCGCGTTGATCCGCTCCGCTCCGCCACCTTGTCTCGTTAGCTGTTCGACGCCGTCTTCATGACAAACGGATTGCCGCCACCGCCGACCGCGTTGTTGATCCACACGCTCTTTGTCTGGAGATAGCCCTCGATCGCATCGGCGCCGTTCTCGCGGCCAAGTCCCGACGCCTTGTAGCCGCCGAACGGCATCGTGAACGACACCGCGCGGTAGGTGTTCACCCACACCGTCCCCGCCTTGATCTTCTGCGCCATCATCGTCGCGCGGCGCACCGACTGCGTCCACACGCCGGATCCCAGCCC
>LNEA01000321.1 GCA_001464855.1 Rhizobiales bacterium Ga0077530 | reverse complement strand
ATTGCCGAGATCATCATCGGCAATCCGAGCATCGCCGACGTCACGGTCCAGTCGAGCAACATGCTGGTCGTCACCGGCAAGACGTTCGGCACCACCAACGTCATCGTCCTCGATTCAGAACGCAACGTGATCCAGGACCAGCGCATCGTCGTCACCCGTGACCCGGCCCGTCAGGTCAGCATCTACAAGGGCACCAAGCGCGAGACGTATAGCTGCGCCCCGGCCTGCAACCCGGCTTTGGTGGCTGGCGACGACAACAAGTACTTCGGCGAGGTCAAGACCGGCTTCGAAGGCAAGACCAAGTTCTCCGACACCGCGGCCGAGGCCGCTGGTGGCGGAACGAACTGATCGCCGAACGGTCGTTGCGACTTACTTGATTTCAACCTCGATGAACGCGACATGGTGGTCCGTCGGGTTGATCACGTTGTGCTCGACGCCCTCGCCGCGATAGTACGGCACGTCCTTTACCAGCGGTACGACCCGCTCCGTGCCACCCGGCTCCTCGAGCTTCAGCGCCCCGTCCGTCACCGGCAGCACCACGTAATCGTGGCCGTGACGGTGCCACCCCGTCTCAGCGCCCGGGGCGAAGTCCCAGCGCGTGGTGACGACGCGCTCGTTGTCGAGCAGCTTGGTCGGGACGGCTTGCGGCCGAGTCGTGGTCATTCGTTTGCTCCGGGTCGGGATCTGCTGGTATTCGTCGGAGCATAGGGCGGCACCGCGGCACATGCCACCCCACGCGATGCAATGATGGGACGACACCCGAATGAACGCGCCAATCGAGCTTCGCGCCTTCGCCGCCGAGGATGCCGATCAGGTCCGGGAGCTGTTCATCAGGGTGAACCGCCGTCTCGCTCCACCCGAATTGAAGGAAGCGTTCGAGGGCTATATCGCCCTTTCGCTCAGGGAAGAGATCGACCGTATCGCGGACTACTATGCTGAAAAAGACGGTGGATTCTGGGTCGCCGTGGACGGCAGCCACGTCGTTGGCATGTTTGGGCTCGAACCATCATCGGCGACGGCGATGGAGCTGCGGCGCATGTACGTCGACCCTGATGCCCGGCGCCGCGGTATCGCCCGCAAGATGCTGCGCGAAGCCGAGGAGGAGTGCCGGCGGCGCAATCGCCCGACCTTGGAGTTGAGCACATCCGAACTGCAAGGCGATGCGCTGTCCCTCTACCGCAGCGCCGGATACCTGTTGGATCGTGAGGAAGTGGCCCAGTCGGCAAGCAATAAGACACTGGGCGGCGGCATCCGGAGGTACTACTTCACCAAGCAGCTTTGACCGGTGGTGGCGGGCATCGCAAAAGCTATTCCGTGCGGCCCGATGGTGCTCTAGGCTCGCAAGATCCTCAGCCCTCCAGCGATCGAGAGCCCCGATGATCTTCGACCACCGCACGTATACCCTCAAGGCCGGCATGGTCCGCGCCCACCTCGCACAGTACGAGCAGTACGGCTTTAAAACCCAGTCCCGCCATCTCGGGCAGCCAGTACTCTATGCGACCACCGAAGTCGGCGACGTGAATTCCTATGTCCACGTGTGGGCCTACAAGGATCTCGCCGACCGCACGGCCAAGCGCGCCGCGCTGTGGGCCGATCCCGAGTGGCTCGACTACGTCAAGCGCTCGCAGGAACTCGGCGCGCTGATCAAGCAGGAAAACATGATCCTTGTGGCCGCGCCGTTCTTCAAGTTGCCGACGGCCTGAGACGCGAGACCGGAACCCGCATGACGACACTCCTCCTCACGCACCCCGTCTTCCTCGAACACGATACCGGTCCCGGCCATCCCGAGCGGCCGGACCGGATGCGGGCCATCGACAAGGCGCTCTCGCACGACGTATTCGCGACGCTCAAGCGTGAGGAGGCGCCGCTACGCGACGACGTGGAGCAGTGGATCGCGCTCGCGCATCCCACGTCGTACATCGACCGGATCAAGCAGCTTCGCCCGGCGCCGGGCGAGCCTGCCATCCATCTCGACGGCGACACGCTGCTGTCGCCGGGCTCGTGGGAAGCAGCACTTCGGGCGGTCGGTGCAGGCTTGCGCGCGGTCGACGTGGTCATGGATAAGTCCGCCGGGATCGCCAATGCGTTCTGCCAGGTGCGCCCCTGCGGCCATCACGCCGAGACCGCCCGCGCGATGGGCTTCTGCATCTTCAACAACGCGGCCATTGCTGCCATGTACGCCCGGGCGAAACATGGCGCCGAGCGCGTCGCCATTGTCGATTTCGACGTCCACCACGGCAATGGCACGCAGGATATTTTCTGGGCCGACAAGGACCTGTTCTTCGCCTCGACCCACCAGATGCCGCTTTATCCGGGCACCGGGGCGCTGGGAGAAATCGGCGTCGGCAACGTCTTCAACGCACCGCTACGACCGGGTGACGGGGGCGAGCCGTTTCGCGAGGCCATGGAATCGCGCATATTGCCCGCGCTCAAGAACTTCGGCCCCGACGTGGTGGTGATCTCGGCGGGATTCGACGCACACCGCGACGATCCGCTGGCCAATCTCCAGCTCGTCGAAAGCGATTTTGCGTGGGCCACCCGCGCCTTAGCAGAGGTCGCGCAACGCCAGGCTGGGGGGCGTCTCGTCTCGGTGCTCGAGGGCGGCTATAACCTGACCGGGCTTGCGCGGTCGGTCGCGGTCCACGTCAAGGAACTGATGGATGCCGGGTCATAGCGCCCGGCCCGGGAGATGATACTGATGCAGATGGCCAAGCCGCAGACATCCAAGGACTCGCGGCACGCCGATATCGGCGAGATGAGTTTCGAGCGCGCGCTGAAGGAGCTCGAAGCGATTGTCGGACGCCTCGAGCGAGGCGACGTCGAACTCGAGGAATCGATCAACATCTACGAGCGCGGCGAGGCGCTGAAGGACCACTGCGACCGCCTCCTCAAGCAGGCCGAGGCCAAGGTCGAGAAGCTCACGCTCGGCAGCGACGGCACGCCCAAGGGCACCGAGCCGCTCGATCCCCAGGAATAGAACGAGATAGCGCGGAGCGGCGCTTCAATCGCCCCTCCGCGCTGAATTTCAAGCAGCGCGCGCGGCGCGGGGCAGTTGCGACCTTTGGCGCCTTCGCTTGCGGCCAGCTAAGCCCTACATTGCCATAATAATACGTGCACCAGCCGTGACTTGCGCTACGCTGCCACCGAGGGGCGGGCTCACGATCCGCACTTCATTCACAGTCTGGAAGTTAGATGTCCGATACTGCCAGCAAGACCCCGCTCCTGGACCATGTCCGCACCCCGGACGAACTGCGCGCGCTGCCCGAGAAAGACCTGCGCCAGGTCGCCGACGAACTACGCCACGAGACGATCGAGGCGGTCTCGGTAACCGGCGGCCATCTCGGCGCTGGACTCGGCGTGGTCGAGCTGACTGTTGCCCTGCATTATGTGTTCAACACCCCGGACGACCGCCTGATTTGGGATGTCGGGCACCAGGCCTATCCGCACAAGATCTTGACCGGACGGCGCGACCGCATCCGCACGCTCCGCCAGGGTGGCGGTCTCTCCGGCTTCACCAAACGCGCCGAGAGCGAGTACGACCCGTTCGGCGCCGCGCACTCGTCGACCTCGATCTCGGCGGGCCTCGGTATGGCCGTCGCCCGCGACCTTGAAGGCGGAGACAACAACGTCGTCTGCGTGATCGGCGATGGCGCCATGAGCGCCGGCATGGCCTACGAGGCCATGAACAACGCCGGCGCCCGCAACGAGCGCCTCGTCGTCATTCTGAACGATAACGACATGTCGATCGCGCCACCCGTCGGCGCTCTCTCGACCTATCTCGCCCGCATCACCTCCAGCGGCACTTACCTCCACCTCCGCGAGGTGCTGAAGCAGCTTGCCCAGCGCCTGCCGAAGCAGTGGGAGCGCCGCGCGGCCCGCGCCGAGGAGTACACGCGCACCTATTGGACCGGCGGCACGCTGTTCGAGGAACTCGGCTTCTACTACGTCGGTCCGATCGACGGCCACGATCTGAACGTGCTGCTGCCCGTCCTGAAAAACGTCCGTGACGCAACCCACGGGCCGATCTTGGTCCACGTCGTGACCAAAAAGGGCAAGGGCTACCCACCCGCTGAGGCGTCCGACGACAAGTACCACGGCGTCAACAAATTCAACATCATCACTGGCGATCAGGTGAAGGTGAAGCCGAACGCGCCTGGTTA
>LNEA01000320.1 GCA_001464855.1 Rhizobiales bacterium Ga0077530 | reverse complement strand
GCGCGCGAGGCCGGGCTGACGCTCGGCCAAGCGCTGGCGCTGCCGATTTTCCTCCAGGCGCTGCCGGCCCAGGTTGTTCTGGCAGATCACGCGGCGCGCGGGGCGTCATTGGCGGCGGCGGCTCTGGCCGTGACGTTGACCGCGGTACGTTTTCTGCCGATGACGGTCGTGCTGATGCCGTGGCTCAAGGGCCATGGTGGCCCGCGCTGGCATGAGCTGCTCGCTGTGCACTTCGTCGCCGTGACTGTTTGGATCGAAGGGCTGCGCCGGCTTCCGAAGGTGCCACCCGAAGTGCGACTGGTTTCTTACCTCGGAATGGGTATCGGCATTCTCACGGGAACGCTCGCGACGACGGCGCTCGGCTATCTCGCCGCTGGCACGCTGCCACCATGGATGGCAGCAGCCCTGCTGTTCACGATGCCGTTGACGTTCCTGCTGGCGATGGTCGAGACGGCACGGGCACGCTCGGACCAGCTTGCGATCGTTGCCGGCATCGTCATCGCGCCGCCGGCATACCTCTGGTTTCCGGGCTTCGACCTGCTGATCACCGGACTGGTCGGCGGCACGCTCGCCTGGGCACTCGGCGGGCGGAGGTCGTCATGAACAGCTTGCCGGGCGTGTGGGGGACCTGGGGCGGCTACCTCCCCTTCTTTATCGCCGGCTTTCTTGCCTGCGAGCCGTGGCGCTGGGGTGGCGCACTGATCGGGCGCGATCTCGATCCCAACGGCGAAGTGTTCATCTGGGTGCGCGCGGTATCATCCGCAATCGTCGCCGGGCTCGTTACACGCCTCGTCGCGTTTCCAACCGGCGCGCTCGCGACGATCGGGGCCCCCACGCGCTTCGGCGCCGCTGCCATCGGCATCGCCGCGTTTTTCGCCTTCCGCAAGAACCTCGGCGCCGGCGTCGTCGCGGGAACCATCGCGCTGATCGCGGGGCATTTCCTTATGCGCTGAGCGCTGCCCGGAGCTTTTCCGCATTGGCGGCCAGCACATCGGGCTTCTCCATCTGGCCCGTATGCGGCTGCAACTTCACGCCATCCCATCGCGGCAGAACATGGAAGTGGAGGTGGAACACCACCTGTCCGCCGGCCGGCTCGTTGAATTGCTGGAGCGTGATGCCGTCGGCGCCGAACGCTGCCATCTGCGCGCGCGCGATCTTCTGCACCGTCGCGAGGCAGGCCGAGAGCTGGGTTGGAGTCGCATCCACGATGGTGCGCGCCGGCGTTTTCGGGATCACGAGCGCGTGCCCCGTGGAGCGAGGCATGATGTCCATGAACGCGAACGTATCGGCGTCCTCGTACACCTGGTGGGCGGGCAGCTCGCCGCGCAGGATTTTCGCGAAGATGTTGCTGCTGTCGTAGATGGCACTCATCGGGCATCTCCCTGAACTCGATGGCGTGTTAAGCCGGGGCGGCGCGGCCCGTCAAGCGCGGTTGCCAGCTCCCTTGCCGTCGGCGGCACGCAATGCCATCGTTGGGGCGAAACCGGTCGCATCGCTGCGGCCTTCACCCATATCAAGGAGCCCATCGATGGCCCAGAATATCACCAAGAGCGTCATGACCATGGTCAAGGATGCCAAGAGCGAAATCGAGGAGATCGAGCCGCAGGACGCGATTAAGCTCCACGGCAACCCGGACGTCGTTCTCGTCGACATCCGTGATCCCCGCGAACTGGAGCGCGACGGCCAGGTGCCCGGTGCCTTCCGGGTGACGCGCGGAATGCTCGAATTCTGGATCGATCCGACGAGCCCCTACTACAAGCCGATCTTCGGTGAGGACAAGAAGTTCGTATTCTTCTGCGCCGGTGCGTTGCGCTCGGCGCTGGCAGCCAAGACGGCGCAGGACATGGGCCTGAAGCCGGTCGCGCACATCCTGGGTGGCTTCAAGGGCTGGAAGGAAGCCGGTGGTCCCATCGAGGAGGCCGGAAAAAAGAAGCCGGGCTGACCGACGCATGGCTGATTTTCCGGTCTCGGTGCTCGACCAGTCGCCGATCGTCGATGGGGCGACGCCGGTTGCAGCCATCCACGAGACGCTGAAGCTCGCGCGTCTCGCCGATCGCCTCGGCTATCACCGCTATTGGCTCGCGGAGCATCATGGGCTGCTCGGACAAGCCGACGCCAGTCCCGAAATTCTGCTCGCGCGACTCGGCGTGGAGACCACGGGCATCCGCATCGGCACGGGCGGCATCATGCTGCCCTATTATTCGAGCTTCAAAGTCGCCGAGCAGTTTCGGATGCTCGAGGCGCTCTATCCGGGGCGCGTCGATCTCGGTCTCGGGCGCGCGCCCGGTGGCCACATGAGCACGGCGCGCGTGCTGTTCGACGGCAAGCCGGCGGACAGTGAGGAAGGCTTTGTGCGCCAGCTCATGGAGCTATCGGCGATCTTCAAAGGCACGGTGCCGGATGGCCATCCGCTGCACGGCGAAATCGCCAATCCCGCCGGACCCACTGCGCCGCAGATGTGGGTGCTCGGGTCATCGTCGGGTGGCGCCTCGTTCGCGGCGCATCTCGGGATGCAATTCGCCTTCGCGCATTTTATCAACGCCTACACGGGCGCCCAGGTCGGTCGCGCCTACCGCGAGCACTTCCGCGCCGGCCACGACGAGAAGCCGCGTCTCGCCTTGGCTGTGATTGCCCTGTGTTCCGACGACAAGGACGAAGCGGCGCTGATCGAGAAGGCCATGATGTTGCGCTGGGCATGGAGCGCGATGGGTCTCAACCGTCCGATGCCGACGCTGGCGGAAGCAGCCGCGCATCGAATGACGGAACGCGAAGCGTCTATTGCCGCCCGCGAGCGGCCACGCGCCACGATCGGCAGCGTCGACGAGGTGGCAACTCGAATCGTCGATCTGAAAGCCGAGTTCGAAGCCGATGAAGTCGTCCTGGTTGCCATCGCGCCCGCGTACGAAATCAGGACGCGCACGATCACGCAACTCGCCAACGCGTTCGGGTTGGAGGGGCGTACCACTGCCCCCTCTCCCCATTGACTTCAATGGGGAGAGGGCCGGGGTGAGGGGCGACGGCATACGCCGAGGTCAGAGCTGGCCGCCGCCCCTCATCCCGACCTTCTCCCCGTAAGGAACGGGGAGAAGGAGACTACTACTCCGCCCGCATCCGTTTCAAATCCGGCGCCTCCGCCTCGTCCTTCAGCAGCGCCGTCACCTCGTCGAGCGACATCGTCGTGTTGTCGTTGCTGCCGAGGCGGCGCATGGCGACCTTGCCTTCCTCGGCCTCGCGCTTGCCGACGACGAGGATGACGGGCGCCTTGGCCAATGAGTGTTCGCGCACCTTGTAGTTGATCTTCTCGTTGCGCAGATCGATCTCGACGCGCAAGCCGGCGCGCCGCAGCTTGGCGACGACCTTCAGTGCGTACTCGTCGGCATCCGACACGATCGTCGCGACCACGGCCTGCACCGGCGCCAGCCACAGCGGGAAATGACCCGCCGTGTTTTCGGTGAAGATGCCCATGAACCGCTCGAGCGAGCCGAACATGGCGCGATGGATCATCACCGGCGTGCGCTTTTCGCTGTGGGCGTCGATGTAAAACGCGCCGAACCGAGCGGGCAGGTTGAAGTCGACCTGGGTCGTGCCGCACTGCCACGTCCGCCCGATCGCGTCGCGCAGGTGATACTCGAACTTGGGTCCGTAGAACGCGCCTTCGCCTTCCGCGATCGAGGTCCGGATGCGATCGTTGGACTGGCGCTTGATCTCGTCGAGCACGGCCATCATCGCCGTCTCGGCCTTGTCCCACAGCTCGTCGGCGCCGACGCGCTTCTCAGGCCGGGTCGCCAGCTTGATGTGCACGTCCTCGAAGTCGAAGTCCTTGTAGATCGACAGCATGAACTGGTTGATGTCCAGGCATTGCTCGGCGATTTGGTCCTCGGAGCAGAAGATGTGCGCGTCGTCCTGCGTGAAGGCGCGCACGCGCATGAGGCCGTGCAGCGCGCCGGATGGCTCGTAGCGGTGCACGCAGCCGAATTCCGCAATCTTGATCGGCAGCTCGCGGTAGCTTTTGAGCCCGTGCTTGAAGATCTGCACGTGACCCGGACAGTTCATCGGCTTCAGCGCGAAGACCCGCTCGTCCTCGGTTTCGGTGACGAACATGTTGGCGTGGTAGGTCTCCCAGTGGCCCGACGTCTCCCACAGTGATCGCTCGAGTAACTGCGGTGAGTTCACTTCGACGTAGCCCTCCGCGACCTGACGCCGGCGCATATAGCCGATCAGCCCCTGGAACAGCGTCCAGCCCTTCGGGTGCCAGAACACCGTGCCGGGCGCGTCGTCCTGGAAATGGAACAGGTCCATTTCTCGGCCGAGCTTGCGGTGATCGCGCTTCTCGGCTTCCTCGAGCTGCTTGAGATGCGCCGCGAGCTCCTTCTCCTCGGCGAACGCGATGCCGTAGATGCGCTGGAGCTGCGCGCCTTGCGAATCGCCGCGCCAGTAGCTGCCCGAGAAGCGCGTCAGCTTGAACGCCTTGCCGATCGCGCCCGTCGAGGTCATGTGCGGCCCGCGGCAAAGATCCAGCCAGTCGCCCTGACTGTAGATCTTGACGTCCTCGCCCATCGGGATCGCGTCGATCAGTTCGACCTTGAACAGCTCGCCCTTGGCTCGGAAATAGTCCTTTGCCTTGTCGCGGCTCCACACGTCCTTCTTGAACGGTGCGTTGCGCGCGATGATCTCATGCATCCGCTTCTCGATCGCGGCGAGATCTTCGGACTTGAAAGGCTCTTCCTTGGCGAAATCGTAGAAGAACCCGTTCTCGATCACCGGGCCGATGGTCACTTGGGTGCCGGGCCACAGATCCTGAACCGCCTCGGCGAGCACGTGCGCGGCGTCGTGCCGGATCAGCTCCAGCGCTTCCGGATCGCCTCGCGACACGAATTTGATGGTGGCATCTGTGGCAATCGGATCGGCGGCATCGGCGAGCGTGCCGTTGACGATCATCGCGACGGTGCGTTTCGCGAGCGACGGCGCGATCGATTTCGCCACGTCGATACCGGTCGTGCCGGCGGGGACCTGGCGCTTGGCGCCGTCCGGAAATGTCAGGGTGATCTCGGCCATTCGGTCGTCTCCTCTCACTCACTGCCAACCAAGCAGGTAAGACGGATGTCTTGCGCCGCGGCTTGTGGCAGGGCCCCCGGGGGCGTGTCAAGGTGAGGCGCCGGATCCAGGGGCGGCGCTGGCCCTGCGCGATACGGTCGCGTGTGGCGCCCGCCTGCCGGAGATCGCTGGCGCCGATGCGAGACCCCATGTATCGTGTGCGCCGCTGACGCGCGGCCGGCCGGATATCGGTCCCCCCAGGGGCCCTGTGGGCATTGCGAGCAGGAAGCTGCGAAGACGAGAAAGGCCGCGAAGCGCGCGATGAACCGTTTTGAACGTCTTTTTGGTTTCCGGGGCGAGGCCAAGGTCAAGTATCTGGACGGCGAATTCCAGGTCGTATCTCCGGGCGATTATGTGCTTTGCGCGATCACCGGTGAGCCGATCCCGCTCGCGGAACTGAAATACTGGAATGTGGCGCTGCAGGAAGCCTATGCGACCGCCGAGGCGTCGCTGACACGCCATCTCGAGACGCACCGGCGGACAGGTGCGGACTGAGGCTTGCGCTCCATCAGGGCGGTGCCCTGGGGCGAGCCGGCTGCGGCACGTGCGAAGGCCGGCGGGGCCCGCGCGCAACTGCGACTTCTACTGGACGGATCCGGCCCAGAAAGAGGTTGATTCAGGCGGTGTTTGACTGGCCAAAGTGGTGCCGTACTTGTTAGGCTTAGTTCGAACCGAGAGTAGAGAGCCGGCTGATCGGGTCCGCGTCGACTGCACTCGAGTGCGCGACCCCTGGAGAGACAAGATGCTCATCGCGCGCGCCGCGATTGCTGCCGTCCTTGCGGCATTCCCCCTGATTTCGTCCGCCTCCGCACGCGTCGGTGAACGGCCGACAGAGATGCATTCGTCATTGGGCGGCTATCTGGCCGGGCGGGTTGCCCACGGCCAGCACGAAACCGACGCAGCGGCGCTGTTTTACAAATCTGCACTCGCCAAGGATCCCCAGAACGAGATTCTGCTCGAGCAGTCGCAGTTCATGGATGTCGCTGAGGGGCGGATCGCAGAGGCGCTCGAGATATCGCGCCAGCTTCTCAAATTGCAGACATCGCACCGGATCGGCGGGCTTGTCCTCGGCGTCGACGCGGCCAAGCAGGGACGCTTCGCTGATGCCGGCGAGAGCTTCAAACTCGCCGCCTCGGGCCTCGTCGGTGAATTGACGAGCACCCTTTCTGTTGCCTGGACCAAATATGCCGTTGGCGACGTCGATGGCGCGCTCAGCGAGATTGACGGCCTCAAGCAGGCGGAATGGGCGCAGTTCTATCTGCGCTATCACAAAGCACTGATTTGCGATCTCGCAGGCCGCCAGCAGGAAGCCGGAAGGCTGTACGAACGCGCTTTCCGTGGCGAGCAGCGATTGGTGCGCCTGACGCTCGCGTATGCGCAGCATGCCCTAGCCCGCGGTGACCGCAAGCTCGCCCGCTCGATCGTCGCCGATCATGCGCGCCGCGTGACGGGGACGCTTCATCCCTACATTTCGGCCCTGAGCGACACGATCAATTCCGGTGGTGACACGCCGCTGCTCGTGACCAATCCGACCGACGGGCTTGCCGAAGTGTTCCTCGGCCTCGGCGAGGCGCTCACGAGCAAAGGCGGCGGGATCGGCCTTGGTGCTGTCTATTTCCAATTGTCGTTGCATCTCCAGCCGTCGTCGCCGTTCGCACTCGCGGCGCTGGCCTCGGTGTACGAGACCACGAAGCGCTACGAAAGCGCGATCAAAACGTATGATCGCATCCCGGCCGGAACGCCGACCCAGATGTCGATTGAGGTCAGGAAGGCTCTGCTCCTCAATCAGCTCGACCGTCTCGATGAAGCGAAGACGCTGCTCGAGCGGATTGCCAGCGAGTCGAAGACCGACATCCGCGCGCTCGATGCGCTGGGCAACATCATGCAGTCGCGCAAGCGGTTCGATGAGGCCATCGGCTACTACGACCGGGTCATCGAGCGGATCGATACGCCGGCCAAACAACATTGGTCTTTGTTTTTTGCGCGTGGCACATCCTACGAGCGCATCAAAAACTGGCCCAAGGCAGAAGCCGATCTGCAGCGGGCATTGCGCCTGTCGCCCGATCAGGCATCCGTGCTCAATTATCTCGGCTATTCCTGGGTCGATCAGGACAAGAACCTCCGCCAGGGCATGGAGCATATCCGCAAGGCCGTGCGGCTGCGGCCCGATGATGGTCACATCGTCGACAGCCTGGGTTGGGCGCATTACCGCCTCGGCAATTACAAGGAGGCGGTGCGATATCTCGAGCGCGCGGTCGAGATCATGCCGTACGACCCCATCCTCAATGACCATCTTGGCGATGCCTACTGGCGCGCTGGTCGCCGTCGCGAAGCCCGCTTCCAGTGGAGCCAGGCGCTGACGCTGAGCCCCGATGCAGAGGATGCCAAGAAGATCCAGGCCAAGGTGACGAGTGGCCTGCCGATCAGGTCCCAGGCCCGGGCGGTCAAACGCACCCGGCAATCGGCGCAGCGCGAGGCGCAACGCAAGAAACGCACGGATAACCAGAGCACCCCGTCGTCACAGCAGCTCCGGTAGCGATTGCTCGCGTCCAGGCCCCACCTTCAGGCCCCAGTTCGGCGATGCGCCAAGTTCTCACCGAAATCGCCCGGGCCAAGGTCAACCTGACGCTGCGCGTCCTCGGCCGCCGCCCCGACGGCTATCATGATCTCGAAAGTCTCGTCGCTTTCGCTGATGTTGGCGACGGGATCGACTATCTCCCCGGAGCGCCCGATGTGACGGTAACCGGGCGGTTCGCCGGGGGCATCGCAGGGACGAATATCGCAGCGCTCGCCCTGCAGAAAGTCGCGGAGGCGGCTCCCGGCATCGAACTCGGCGCTGTCATCATCGACAAGCGGCTGCCGGTCGCGGCCGGCCTGGGCGGTGGTTCTGCTGATGCCGCCGCCGTGTTGCGCGCAATCCGCCGCGCCAACCCGTCGTACGAGAAGGTATTCGATTGGCACGCCATCGCGGCGTCTCTCGGCGCCGATGTGCCGGTCTGCCTGCACAGCGCAGCGCAGTTCATGTGGGGCACGGGCCACGACACCGTTGCCGTACCCGCGTTGCCAGAGTTGCCGGCTGTCCTGGTCAATCCTGGGGTTCCGCTCGCCACTGCCACGGTATTTCAAGCCTTGGCGGCGCCGCCGACGCCAAGCGCTCCCGCCGCCCGGGTCCCACCTGGTTCGTTTCGCGATGCCGCAGCGGTGGTCGCGTACATGACGGAACACGCCAACGACCTGGAGCCGGTTGCGTCAGTGCTCTGCCCGCCGGTCGGGGCGGTTCTCGCAGCCCTTCGCAGCCTGCCGAGCGCGCGTATCGCCCGCATGTCCGGAAGCGGCCCGACCTGCTTCGCCGTGTTCGAGACGGCGGCCGATGCAGCCGATGCGGCCCGCCGGATCAGTGGCCAGGAGCCGCGCTGGTGGGTCCAAGCAACGACTCTCGGTTAACCTCCTCGCCGCCCTGCGTTAACCGTCCGCAGATATATCGAAAACTGGATAAAGTTGTTGTATTCCGATTTACGGGCCGGAAGTCGTCTCAAAAGTAGTGTCGCTTCGGACAGTTGACGGAGGCGGCAATGAGCGACGAGACCCACGATGGGCGCTGCAATGCAGCGCCACGCGAAGGCGTCGCGCGCTTCATGCGTCGCTTCGCGGCGGACGAAAGCGGCATCTTCATCATCCTGTTCGCGATCAGTTTCTCCGCCATGGCATTGGCGGCAGCGATCGCCCTCGACTTCGCCCGCATCTCGCTTGAACGGACCGAGATGCAGCGGGCCTTGGACTCCGCCGCCCTGGCTGCCGCTCATCGGCTCGGAATGCCGGATCAGGAGCAATCGGGGCCGGCTGCCGCGATGGCGTTCTTCAAGGCCAATGTGCCGGCCGGGTCCCCCCTGAGCATCGAGGAGCTGACCTTGAATGCGGAGGCCGGCGAGGTCGTCATCTCGTCGGGTGGCTCTATCGCGACAACCTTCCTGTCGGCCTTCGGCATCTTCAATGTGAATGTCGGCGCCGGATCGCGCGTCGTGCGCGGCGACGGGACAGTGGAAGTCGCGCTCGTGCTCGACAATTCCGGATCGATGGCCGGTGGACCGATCAGCGAGCTCAAGGCCGCAGCCCGCAACCTAGTCGACGTCGTTTTCTCGGGCGCCACCGGCAACGATAAAGTGCGCATCGGCGTCGTGCCGTTCGCGGGCTCCGTCAACGTCGGCTCGCAGATGCGCTCCGAAGGATGGATGGACGCCGACGGCCTGTCGCCGGTCCATCATGAGAATTTCGCGGAACCGCGCTCCCGTTTCGCTCTCTTCGACCAGCTCGGCACGTCATGGCGCGGCTGCGTCGAAGCGCGGCCATCGCCGCATGACGTAACGGACACCGCAGCGTCGCAGGCTGATCCGGCGACATTGTTCGTGCCGATGCTCGCGCCCGACGAGCCGGACAGCGGCAACACCGGCGGCGGCACCTATCCCAACAACTACCTCAATGATTTCGGCGGGAGCTGCCCGGTGCCCGAGCAGGTCTGCATCAACTACAACAATCGTAAGAACCGCTGTGACGAGTACGGCCCGGCACCGTTGACGCCCGCCGTCGCTCAGGCCCGGATGTGCAAGTACGACGGCGTGTCGCCGCCCGCAGGACTTGGTCCCAACTACGGTTGCACGACGGCCCCCCTCCTTGATCTCACGACCCACAAAGAGGATGTCGTTGGCGCTCTTGATGCGATGGCCGCCAATGGCTCCACGAACATCGGCGAGGGCCTGATGTGGGGTTGGCGGCTTCTATCGCCGGGTGCGCCGTTCACTCAGGGCCGGCCGTACAACGATCCGCACAATCAGAAGGTCATCGTCCTGATGACGGACGGTGAGAACACATACACGCGCTATTCCAACAATCACAATTGGACGGTGTATGGCGCGTTCGGCTACGGCGCGAAGGGCCGCCTCGGGGGCACCAACTCATCGACTGCCATCATGACTCAGATGAATGGAAAAACCCGCTCCGCTTGCACCAATGCCAAGGCCAACGGCGTCATCGTCTACACGATCGCCTTCCGGCTCGAGAGCAATACCGCGACGCGGGCGCTGCTCGCCGAGTGCGCCACGGACTCGAGCAAGGCGTTCACCGCCAGCGATGGCGCAGCGCTGTA
This sequence comes from Rhizobiales bacterium Ga0077530, assembly GCA_001464855.1. Lineage (GTDB taxonomy): Bacteria > Pseudomonadota > Alphaproteobacteria > Rhizobiales > Hyphomicrobiaceae. The sequence continues at coordinate 10,291 of LNEA01000320.1, read as the reverse complement.
CAACACGTTCCAGGCGATCGGTCGCGAAATCTCGCAGTTGCGCGTCGCTGGCTAGGTCGATCGCGGTCGAATCAGTACGAGCGATCCGGTCATGTGAACCGATAGGAAGCGGTTCCCATCGGTTCCAGGAACACAACTGTTCTGACTACAGCAGGCTTTTGCACAGATCGCTCGCGTGATCGCTGCGAACGAAATCGGCCTTTGTCTTCCGCTGCGAACATCATGGCCCAGATCGCGGCTGCAGCGGCGAGAATCGCCCGCTGAACCGCATCTCGGTGATTATTTCTGCCTTGTTGATTCAGGTCGCCGGCTTGGACAAGCTGTGGACGAGCCCGGCATAGGTCACACCAGCCATTTGCACTAGGCTGGCAACGTCATTTCATTTCGTGGTCAATCGCCGCCATGGGACGGGCTGCACCGGGGATTGGTGCGCTCGAACCTCGCAGGGGGCCGATCGTATTGCGTCGCGTGGGTCCTCCGTTTGTACGGGGGCATGTGGCTGTGTTTGAAAGTTCGACGTTTTGTTGGTCCGGCAGTCGCCTGATGGCGGCACTGTGGCTTGTCGCGATCGTTATGGGTGGCGGCGGACACTTGTCTGCTCAAGAGCGGCCGTTGGCCCGCTTCGGCGGCGAGGAGCCGGCCCATCGATCTTATCTCAGGATTCCGGCGAACGCGCCGCTTCCGGCGACCCGTCGCATCACGATCGGCGTCGACAAGTCGATGCTCGTGGAGCTGCCGGTCGACCTCGAAAATGTTCTCGTGTCGAACCCGGAAGTCGTCAACGCCGTCGTCAAGACGCAACGCCAAGTCTACCTGCTCGCCAAGGACCAGGGCGAAGCGAATGCCTTCTTCATGGGCCGCAACGGCGAGAAGGTACTGCTGCTCGAGGTCGTGGTCACGCGGGACCTTTCGGCCCTCAACGATTCACTCCATCGCCTGCTGCCGGGCGCCAAGATCAAGGTCGAGACGATGGGTGACAACATCGTTCTGACCGGTAGCGTGATGACGCCGGTCGATGCAAACCGCGCCGCCGAACTCGCGCAGCGAACGATGAAAAAGAAGGACAGCGTGGTCAACATGCTGACCGTCGTGACCGAGGCCAAGGAGCAGGTGCTGCTCAAGGTCACGGTTGCGGAGATGCAGCGCGACGCGATCCGCCGCCTCGGCGTCGACGTCTCGGCGGTTGCGAATACCGGGAATTTCACGTTTCAGAAGATCATCACCAATGCTTTCCCAGTCACAGATGGGCTGGTGGCGAAACGCACCGGTGGTTCTGTTGGGGGCGTTGGCTGGGGTACGAGCAACGGGTCGGTGCAGGCGATCATCGAAGCGCTGGAACGAACCGGCATGATGCGCACGCTGGCCGAGCCCAACCTGACGGCGCTGTCGGGCGAGACTGCGAAGTTCTTAGCGGGCGGCGAGTTCCCAATTCCGATCGCGGAGGAGGATGGGAAGATCAAGATTGAGTTCAAGCAGTTCGGCGTCAGCACCACTTTCAAGCCGGTCGTCCTCAGCGACGGGCGAATCAGTCTTTCAATCGGCGCCGAGGTCAGCGAATTGTCGTCGGAAGGCGCCATTAGGCTCAATTCCATCTCGATTCCCGCCCTCAGGGTGCGGCGCGCCGAGACGACGCTCGAAATGCCGAGTGGCTCGACGCTGGCGATGGCCGGAATGCTGTCCGACGACACACGCCAGAGCGTCGAGGGCGTTCCCGGCCTCAAGAATATCCCCGTTCTCGGCCAGCTCTTCCGGTCCAATGACTTCCGCCGCCGCGAAACGGAGCTCGTCATTCTCGTGACGCCGTACATCGCGACGCACATGACGCCGGCTCAGGCTGCGCGACCCGACAAGGGCTTCGCCCCGACGAGTGACCTCAAGAGCATTTTTTTCGGACACCTGAACCGCCTCTACGGCCCGATCGGCGGAGTCACCGGGCCACTTCCCGACGGGGAGTTCGGCTTCATCATCGCCTATCCCGATCCGGGCACGAAAGGTTAGCGTCCATGTCGTCGGTCGTTTCAAGATCTCGGGTTCTGGCGATCGCTGCCACGGTGGGCGTCATGGCCAGTGTCGCGCTGGCCGCGTGCGAGGAACAGCGTCGCCTGCCCGATTACGTCGCTGTGTCGCTCAACGACACCACGATGCGCCATCCGATCGGCTTCGATCAGCGGCGCGAGGCGTTGAATGTCGACCTGCCGCCACGTGCCTCAAACTTGAGCCACAACCAGGTCGCGGACATGCAGCGGTTCGTCGCGCGCTACAAGGCGGAAGGCGTCGGGCGGCTCGCGGTGTCCGTTACCAGTCAGGCAGGCGGAAGCACGTCGCACGCGCTCGATGATCTCGGTCGCATATTGAAAGAGGCCGGGATTGCTCCCACTCAGGTCACGAGAAGTCGCCATAGCGACACCCATCGTGCGCGCGCGGTTGTGCGCCTGAGCTATGCCCGACCGACGGCGATCGCACCCGAGTGCGGTCATTGGCACCGCGATATCGGGCGTGAGCGCGAGCGCTTGCACTACCCCGAGTTCGGCTGCGCGACCCAGAGCAACCTCGCCGGGATGGTGGCGAACGCGCGTGATCTCCAGCGCCCCCAGGATGAGCAGCCGCGGTCCGCCGAGCGCCGCTCGCAGGGCTGGAGCCGGTACATCGCGCCGGAGCAGGCCGAAGCCACCGCCGAGACCAAAGCCAAAGCGGTGGAGACGACGAAAAAGCAGTAGCGCGCGTCGAGCGCGACTAGGACATCGCTTCAGTGAGCCTGAAGGTCGGCCCACTCGGGATGGCGATCGAACTGCGACTTCACGTAGGGGCACAGCGCGAAGATTTTGAAGCCTTCCGTGCGCGCGTCGGCAATCAGCCGCTCGACCATCGCCTTGGCGACACCCATGCCGCGCATCGAATCCGGCGCGAGCGTGTGGTCGGCAATGACCATCACCGGGCTTGCGCGTGAAAAGGTCAGCTCGCCTTCGCCATCGACGCCGGCAACCTTGGCAACATAGCGGCCCTTGGTCGGCGTCATCTCGCGCTCGATGGTGATCTCGGCCATATCGGTTCTCCAGTTCATTGGTTGTCGGGTTCATTCAACGCGCGGCGAGCCCGCGCGGCAACGACGGACTCGACGGCGCGGCGGCATGACTGCCCTGCGGCAGCCCTCATGCCGCCGCCAATTTCTATGCTGCGAGCTTGGCGGCGATTTCGGCGACATGCCGGCCCTGGAATTTCGCGCCGGCAAGTTCGTTCTCGGAGGGCTGACGCGAGCCGTCGCCGCCGGCAATCGTGCTGGCACCGTAGGGCGAACCGCCGGTTACCTCGTCGATCTTGGTCTGTCCTTGGAACGAATAAGGCAGGCCGACAATGACCATGCCGTGATGAAGCAGGACAGTGTGCGTGGATAGGATGGTGCTCTCCTGGCCGCCGTGTTGCGTCGCCGTCGACGTGAAGACGCTGCCGACTTTGCCAACGAGCTTTCCCTTGGCCCACAGACCGCCGGTCTGATCGAGGAAGTTCTTCATCTGCGCCGGCATATTTCCGAAGCGGGTCGGCACGCCGAGAATGATGGCGTCGTAGTCGGCAAGTTCATCGACGGTGGCGATGGGCGCCGCCTGGTCGAGCTTGAAGCCAGATTTCTTGGCGACATCTTCCGAGACGAGTTCGGGGACGCGCTTCACGGTCGCTTCGGCGCCGGCCGCGCGAGCGCCTTCTGCGACCGCGCCAGCCATCTTCTCGATGTGGCCGTAGCTCGAATAGTAGAGGACGAGAACTTTGCTCATGATGGTCACTCCTGAAGTGTTTGTGGCTGAGGGGTGCGAGGCGGCACCGCTTTGGCGCCGCCTCAGTCGATGTAGTCGAGCGTTAAGCGCCCATATCGAACAGCAGGACTTCGGTGTCGGCCGTTGCCTCGAGGGACAACGCGCCGCTGTGCGTGATGGCTGCACCATCGCCCGCTTTCAGGGTGCTGCCATTGACCCCGACCGCGCCGCGAACGACTTGGATCCAGCCGCCACGGCCTTCCGCAATCGTGTGAGCGACCGCCTCGCCGGCAGTCAGCAGGGTCGCGTAGAGATCGACATCCTGGTGGATCGTCACCGATCCATCGCGGCCGTCCCGCGACCCGATCAGGCGCAGCTTTCCGCGCTTGTCGTCGTCACTGAACGACTTCTGCTCGTAGCTCGGCTTCAGCCCTTTCTTCTCCGGGATCACCCAGATCTGGAGAAAGTGGACCGGCGCGGTCTTCGAGGCATTGAACTCGCTGTGCCGGACGCCGGAACCGGCGGTCATGCGCTGGATGTCGCCCGGCCGGATCACCGATCCGGTGCCGATGTTGTCCTTGTGCTCCAGCGCACCTTCGAGGACGTAGGAGATGATCTCCATGTCGCTGTGCGGGTGGGTCGGGAAGCCGCCGCCGGGGGCGACGCGATCCTCGTTGATCACGCGGAGCGGGCCGAAGCCCATGTGCTTGGGATCGTGATAGTGGCCGAATGAGAAGCTGTGCTTGCTATCGAGCCAGCCGAAGTTCGCCTTGCCTCTTTCATCTGATTTGCGAAGTGCCAGGGCCATTGTGACCTCCATGTTCGGTTCGGTTGCGCCGCTCTTGGCGGACCGCCGTTCTGCATGGGTCATAGGTATGGGCTGGTCATGCCGGCATCAATCCGTTAAAATTGGCCCATACTGCATCCAATTCGGAACCAATAGGCGATGGACAAGCTCGATGCCATGAACGCCTTCGCCAAGGTCGTAGCGCACGGCAGCTACGCCGAGGCGGGGCGCGCCCTTGGGCTGACGCGATCCGCCGTCAGCAAGGCGGTGATGGAACTAGAGCAGTTGCTGGGCGCCCGCCTCCTCGATCGCACCACGCGGCGTGTCAGCCCGACCGAGGCGGGGCTTTCCTACTACGAGCGCTGCCTGGAAATCCTGGCGCAGGTGGAGGAGACCGAGCTTCAGGTCTCTCGCCTTCATGACGAACCGAAGGGCGTGCTGAAAATCAATGCGCCGATGTCGTTCGGGATGCTCTATCTCGGCGATGCCGTTGCCGCGTTCATGGCCGACTATCCCGATCTCAAAATCGAGCTGATGCTGACCGACCGCTTTATCGATCCAGTCGAAGAGGGGGTCGACGTCACGATCCGCATCGCCGATCTCGCGGACTCGAGCCTGATCGCGCGGAAGCTCGCCAGCACCCGTCGCGTGCTCGTGGCGTCACCAGCCTACGTCGCGAGATTCGGATCACCGACGAAGCCGGATGACCTTGCAGACCATCGCTGGCTTGCCTACGGCGCGACGACAACGCTGCAACGCTGGACGTTCGCGCGGGACGATGGCGCGACCACATCGATCGCGCTGAAAACTGCGCTGTGCTCCAACAACGGCAATGTCCTGCGCGCGGCGGCGCTTGCGGGCCGCGGCATCGCCGAATTGCCGACATTCCTCGTCGGTTGCGACATCGCCGAGGGACGCCTTCAGGTTCTACTGCCGGATGTCTCTGGCGGCGTGTTCGGGATCTACGCGCTCTATACGCCGAACCGCTATCTCGCCGCCAAAACACGCGTTCTCATTGATTTTCTTGCGGCGCGGTTCGGATCCGATCCTGAATGGGAACGCTTCGACCGGCAAAGCCGCGCCGCGCGAATCTGAGAAATGGGGGACGCGTCGTACGCGCGCCCGCCTTTCGAGTATCGCGATAATTACGCGCGTGAATCATCCGCCGCATTGGGCTCGCTGAAGCGCAGGCGATTGCCGAACGGATCGCTGACCTGCATCACCTTGGCGTCCCAAGGTGCGTCCTCGAGGCCGGGCTTGTTGTAGCGGTAATCCTTGGCCGTGAGTTCCGCGTGGTACGCTGCAATCCCGCGCATCCACACAAACACCGTCGAGCCCGGGCTCGCGTCTCCGTGATGTTCGCTCAGGTGCAAGCGCAGATCGCCGCGTGAAACTTGCGCGTAGAGCGGGAAGTTGTCGCCGAAGCGGTGTTCCCAATCGACCTTGAAGCCGAGGAATCCGACGTAGAACTCCATCGCCTTGTCGACCGCGAATATTCTCAGAATGGGAATCGTATCGCGGAAATCGGGGCCGGTGCGAGGAGCAGCCGGCGGTGCCGGACGGCCATCGTCCGCCGCATCGATCTCGGCGGCCAGCACGTTCCAGTTGTCGCGTGCAAACTGTGCCGCAACGATATCGAGGCAGGCGCCGTGCGAAAGGGCAACGTCCTTCTCGGCCAGAGCCGTCTTGAGCGCTCGGGCCATCGCCTTGGCGTCACGATAAGTGCGCATGGAAGTGATCCTCCAACTGGGGCGAACGGCATCAGTCAGTGCTTGCGTTGCTGACCCGTCCACCCGTTGGCAGGAATCGAGACAGGGAATTTGCTTGATGCGTTCACCATCCCCTGATCGAGGCGCAAGCGGCAGGCTGCATCGGCCTCCGGCAATGGTAAGGGCTCCGGCGGGAGCGCGTCAACGCTTCATGGCGCAACGCAACATGAGCGTCATGGGATCGCGCTATGCAGCCGGATCAGCTTAACGATAGCGGAATACAACGGTTATTCGTCAAATCTTCTAACGGATGATCTGTGTCCATATGGGCGGGTTTGTGCATCCCGCAATGCAGTACAACTCGACGTTTACACCTTTAAATTTGACGTGTAACAATTCCAATCATCGAAGAGTCTCGCCCGTGTGGTGGTCGACTTCGAAGACCAAGGTCTTCTTTGAGCGACCTTGTCGATCCGGTACGGCAAATTCCTTTGGGTCGGCAAGAAATTTGGCAAGGCGGAGAGGAACGATCCATGAACGTGCAATTCTCACGTCGCCAGTTCCTAAAAGGGACTGGTGCGGGAGTTGCGGGTACGGCGCTCGGAGCCTTTGGCTTCAGCGGAGCTGAGACGGCGCTCGCACAAGCCGCGCACGCCTTCAAGCTCTCGAAAGCGACGGAAACCCGGAACACCTGCCCTTACTGCTCAGTCAGCTGCGGCATGATCCTGTACTCCCGCGGTGATGTGAAGAAGGGCGAAAAGGCCGACGTCTTCCACATCGAAGGCGACGTCGACAACCCCGTCAACCGCGGCACTCTGTGCCCGAAAGGCGCCGGCGCCCTCGAGTTCATCAAATCGCAGACGCGCGTCAAGTATCCGATGCACCGCAAACCGGGCTCCGACAAGTTCGAGCGCGTTTCGTGGGATTTCGCGATCGAGCGCATCGCAAAGTTGATGAAGGACGATCGCGACGCAAATTTCGTCACGGCCAACCGCGATGGCGTTCCCGTCAACCGCTGGACGACGACCGGTCTCCTCGGCGGCTGCGCGGCGTCCAACGAGACGGGCTGGCTGACCTTCAAGGTCGCCCGCAGCCTCGGCATGGTGCGCCAGTCTGGCTCCGACGTTTGGGCGTGGTGCGATGACCAACAACTGGACCGACATCAAGAATTCTGATGTCATCATCGTCATGGGCGGCAACGCCGCGGAAGCGCATCCGTGCGGCTTCAAATGGGTGACGGAGGCCAAGCATCATAATGGTGCGAAGCTGATCGTCGTCGATCCTCGCTTCACGCGGTCGGCGGCTGTCGCCGATTTCTACTGTCCCATCCGATCCGGCACCGACATCGCCTACCTTGGCGGCGTCATCAACTATCTCCTGTCGAACGACAAGATCCATCACGACTACGTCCGCAGCTACACAAACGCGGCGTACATCGTGAAGGCAGGATTCAAGTTCGATGCCGAGGAGGGATTGTTCGGCGGTTACGATCCGGCGAAGCGCTCCTACAATCGGGATGATTGGGAGTACGAGATGGGTCCGGACGGCTTTGCCGTCACCGATCCGACGCTCCAGCACCCTCGCTCTGTCTTCCAACTCATGAAGACCCATTTCGCGCGCTATACGCCCGAGATGGTTGAGCGCGTCTGCGGCTCACCGAAGGCAAAGTTCCTGAAGGTGTGCGAGTACATCGCGTCGACCGCCAATGGCGAGAAGGCGATGACGTCGATGTACGCCCTCGGCTGGACGCAACACAGCAAGGGGTCGCAGAACATCCGCTCGATGGCGATGATTCAGCTGTTGTGCGGCAACATCGGCATTCCTGGCGGCGGCGTGAACGCGCTTCGCGGACACTCCAACGTCCAGGGCTATACCGACATCGGAATCCTCGCCCATCTCGTGCCGGGTTATCTCGGCATGCCGCTGGACTCGGACCCGACGCTCGCTGCGCACTTCGCGAAGCGGGACTTCCGCCCGATTCAAAAGGACCAGATCAGCTACTGGCAGAACTATAACAAGTTCTACGTCAGCTTCCTGAAGGCGATGTACGGCTCCAAGGCGACGCCGGAAAACAGCTTTGGATATGACTGGTTCCCAAAGATCGACGCCGTGTACGACACCATGTTGCAGTTCGATATGATGCATCAGGGCAAGGTCAACGGCTACATCTGCCAGGGCTTCAATCCGCTCTGGTCGGTGCCGAACAAGGCAAAGTTGAAGGCGGCGTTGGCGAAGCTGAAGTTCCTGGTTTCGATCGATCCGCTAGAGACCGAGACGGTTCGGTTCTGGGAGAATCACGGCGAGTTCAACGACGTCGATCCATCCAAGATCCAGACCGAAGTCTTCATGCTGCCGGCGACCTGCTTCGCCGAAGACGAGGGTTCGGTGACGAACTCGAGTCGGACGATCCTGTGGCACTGGAAGGCGGCGTCGCCTCCCGGTGAGGCCAAGACCGACATCGAGATCCTGGCCGAGCTGTTCCTGAAACTTCGCGGGATGTACGAAAAGGACGGCGGAAAAGCGAAGGAACCGATCTTCGCGACCGACTGGAGCTACAAGGATCCTCACCATCCGACGCCCCAGGAATTGTTGGGAGAACTCAACGGGCGGTCGCTCGTGGATGTCCCCAATCCACAGGACCCCAGCAAGCCGCTGTTCCGAAGTGGCGACCTGCTGTCGTCGTTCGGCCAGCTCAAGGACGACGGCACAACGATGTCGGCGTGCTGGATCTACACGGGTTGCTTCACCCAAGCCGGCAACATCTCCGCGAGTCACGACAACTCCGATCCATCGGGCCTAGGCGTCTATGGAAAGTGGGGTTTTGCGTGGCCGGCCAATCGCCGCATTCTCTACAATCGGGCGTCGGCGAACCCGGCAGGCAAGGCATGGAGCGCCCGCAAGCGCTACATCGAGTGGGATGGCACCAAGTGGGCCGGTGCCGACGTGCCCGACTATGGTCCGACTCTTGCGCCCGAGCGTAACGTCGGCCCGTTCATCATGAACCCCGAGGGCGTCTCGCGACTGTTCGTTCGCAAGATGATGGCCGAGGGGCCGTTCCCCGAGCATTACGAGCCGTTCGAGTCACCCGTGGTCAATGCTTTCCATCCCAAGATGCAAAGCAATCCGGCCGCGCGTGTCTACAAGGGCGATCTCGACGTGTTCGGGAAGGCCTCGGAGTTCCCGTACGTTGCCACCACGTACCGGCTGGTCGAGCACTTCCACTTCTGGACCAAGCACAACGTCCTCAATTCGGCGATGCAGCCAGAGCAGTTCGTCGAGATCTCCGAGGAGTTGGCGAAGGAAAAGGGGATCGCTACCGGCGGCTGGGTGCGGGTGTCGTCCAACCGTGGGTCGATCAAGTGCAAGGCTGTCGTCACCAAGCGCATCAAACCAATGATGTGCGATGGCAAGGCGATCCACACGGTCGGCATTCCGATCCACTGGGGGTTCGTCGGCGCCGCTCGAAAGGGGTTCGCGACCAATTCGCTGACACCATTCGTTGGTGACGCCAACAGTCAGGCGCCCGAATACAAGGCGTTCCTTGTCGACATCGAGCCGCTGAAGAGCGGCCCGGCGATTAGCTGAGGGAGGGCTGAAATGTCTGCACTGCAACCAGCGTTCGACCTCACGAAGCGTTCAGCGACGGTCGCGGCATTGCCCGCGGCGAAGCCGGTGACCCAAGTCGCCAAGATGATCGATGTCTCCAAGTGCATCGGTTGCAAGGCGTGCCAGGTCGCTTGCATGGAGTGGAACGATCTCCGCGAGGAGATCGGCCACAACGTCGGTGTCTACGACAACCCTTCCGACCTGAGCCCCAACAGCTGGACGCTGATGCGGTTCACCGAGTGGGACAATCCCGACACTGGCAACCTCGAGTGGCTGATCCGCAAGGACGGCTGCATGCACTGTCAGGATCCGGGATGCCTCAAGGCGTGCCCGGCGCCCGGCGCGATCGTCCAGTACTCCAACGGCATCGTCGACTTCATCTCGGCCAACTGCATCGGCTGCGGGTATTGCGTGAAGGGCTGTCCCTTCAACATTCCCCGCAT
>LNEA01000319.1 GCA_001464855.1 Rhizobiales bacterium Ga0077530 | reverse complement strand
ATGAAGAAGCTCGCGGCCGAGCGGGTCACCGACCTCAAGTCGCGCGGCTACTCGAATGCGGGTCTCTACGATCCGCCGGGCGTCCAGGGCACGCACGTCATGTACGTGCTGCACCACGTCGATCGGCCGGCGCTGTACGCCGGTCTGCCAAACAACCCGCGGATCAGTCCGCTGGTCGAGATCTGGAAAGGAGCCAGCAAATATGCTGGCCTGACCATTCTCGGGCTCACCGCAGCGTTCGGCGTTGTCCATCATCTTCTCGCGGGCGCCAATCGCGTCACCGAGGAAGATGAAGAGAACGCCGAGAAACTCCGGGAGGGTGGCTCATGAACGAGCACAAGCCTGGCGAGCCACACATGCAGGTGTCTCGCTACTCCGGCAGCGCCCGCATCAATCACTGGATCGTTGCCATCAGCTTCGTCCTGTTGATGATCAGTGGACTCGCGCTGTTCCATCCGAGCCTCTACGGGCTGACGGCGCTGTTCGGCGGCGGTCCGACGGCACGGTGGCTGCACCCGTGGATTGGCCTCGTCCTGGTGGTGGGTTTCCTCGGCCTGTTTGTCCGCTTCTTCACGGCTAACCTGCCGGAAAAGACCGACTGGGTTTGGCTCGCGAAGCTGCGCTACGTGCTATCCGGGCAGGAGGAGTATCTTCCTGAGGTCGGCAAGTACAACGCGGGCCAGAAGTTCGTGTTCTGGTCGCAAGCGGTGCTGGTGGCGGTGATGTTGATCACCGGCATCGGGCTGTGGCCGGCGGGGCTTGCCTACATGGAGCAACTCCTGGGCTTCAAGGCGACGATCGATCAGCGACGGCTGGCGGCTGTTCTCCATGCCGGCAGTGCCGTGTTGACGATCGCGATCTGGATCATCCATGTTTACGCGGCGATCTGGGTCCGTGGTACGTTCAGTGCCATGACGCGCGGATCGGTGACTGGTGGCTGGGCTTGGCGTCATCACCGCAAATGGTTGCGCAAGGAGGTGGCCAAGGAGCCGGCCCGTCAGCAGCCTGCCGAATAGTTTTGATCGGCCAAGCAAGAGAAAGTCGAGGGTCGGATGCCGCGTGACGGTTCCAGGAAGCCAGCCGGCGGCGCCGTGCCGCTGGCCCCCATGGACATTGGCGAAGTCGCGACTCCGCCCTTCGCCGTCCTCCCAGATCCCGGCAGCGTATTCCTGCGTCGCAGCGATCGCTTTGCCGCGCTCGCGCCAGGTCATCAAATCGAGCCGTACCTGAATCTGCTTGCGCAGATCACGCGCGCCCAGCACGACGTCCAAGCCACGATGCCGGCGCCGCCGCTGCCTCCGGCCAAGCAACTCCAATTGGCGCGTGACAATGTCATGCCGCCGATCTCGACAGCTCTCATGGAGTTGGATGAAGCGGCGGATCGCACGTTCGACCTTCTGCTGCAGCGTCTTTCCGCCGACGATCTTCCCTCAACGGCACGCGAGACCGTCGAGGCCGTCGAGCGAGCGACGCCGCCGACGCGCCGGGAGATGATGCGCGCGGTTCTCATCGATGAGGTGCCACCCGAGGCCGTCGCTGAGCACGTTCTGGCAGCGGCCGCGGTTCAATTGTACTTCACGGGATTGGCGGCCAAGCTCGACGTCGCCTCGTTACAAAGTGTCGCTGATGGCGCTTGCCCCTCGTGCGGCGGCGCGCCGGCGGCCAGCGCCATCGTCGGCTGGCATGGTGCGCACGGCACCCGTTTCTGTACCTGCTCGATGTGCGCGACGCAGTGGAACGTGGTCCGGATCCGCTGCCTTGTCTGCAGCAGCGAGAGCAAGATCGCCTACCACTCGATCGAGGGCGGCGCTGAAACCATCATGGGCGAAACTTGCGAGAGCTGCTCGTCCTACGTCAAAATGCTGCATCAGCATAAAGACGCTGAGCTCGATCCGGTCGCCGACGACGTTGCCTCGCTCGCGCTCGACCTTACCTTGACAAAGGAGGGGTGGACGCGAGCCTCGATCAACCCCTTCTTGATGGGCTATTGATCGGGAGGGGCGGCGCGTCATGAAGCTATCCGTTCCGATTCCATCCGTTGATGAGGTCCTGCGCGGCGATGCAGGGCGCGTGATCGTCGCGCGTTTCGGTCGCGCGCCGGCTCTCGGTGCCGTGCGCGCCGCCCTCGATGATCTCAGAGCCTCGGGTAGCGCGATTATTCCGGCACCGGCGGCTGATCGCGCGGACACTGCGGCTGCCATCGCGGCCCGCGCGGCGATGGCGCTCGAAGCGCAGGATGCGCCGAAGTTGCGCCGCGTCCTCAACCTCACCGGCACCGTGCTGCACACCAATCTCGGCCGCGCGATCATCGCGGAGGCGGGTGTCACCGCTGCCGTCGCGGCGATGCGTTCGCC
>LNEA01000318.1 GCA_001464855.1 Rhizobiales bacterium Ga0077530 | reverse complement strand
GGCCGCGCTGTCGGCATCCGCATCAATCCGGGCTATTCGCGCGCCACGCTCGGCGGCGCGCTCTATGATCCCTGCGCGCCCGGCTCCCGATTCGGCACCACGATGGAACAGATCGAGGCGCTGCCGTGGGGCCGCATCGACATCCTGCATACCCACGCGCTATGCGAATCGCTCAACGACGGTTCGGTCGGGCTGATCGAGCATGTCGCGCGTAACCTCGGCGCCTATGTGCGCAAGGTGAAGGCCGTCAACTTCGGCGGCGGCCATTTCATCAACAAGCCGGGCTACGACGTCGACAAATTGATCGCGGCGCTCAGGGCGTTCCGCGCGGAGTTCGGCGTCGAGGTTATCCTGGAGCCGGGCGCGGGACTCGTCGTCGACACCGGTTGGCTGGTGGCGACCGTGCTCGACCTTCACCGCAACGAGCAGGACATCGCGATCCTCGACACGTCGGCATCGACCCACATGCCGGATGTGCTCGAGGTGCCGTATCGCCCGAACATCATCGGTGCCGGCGCGCCGGGCGAGAAGGCGCATTCCTACATTCTCGGCGGCAAGACCTGCATGACCGGAGACGTGATCGGCGAGTACTCGTTCGATAAGGCGTTGCGCCCCGGCGATCGGCTGATCTTCACCGATATGATGCAGTATTCGTTCGTTAAGAACACGACTTTCAACGGAACACCGCTCCCCGATCTCGCCATGCTGGACGAGGATGGCACCTATCGCGTGTTGAAGTCTTTCGGCTACGAGGATTTCAGGCGTAGGCTGGGCTGAGTTCGAACGGACCTGCCGCCAAAGGCGGGCCGCAACAAATCGGAGGAAGCGATGGCTGGGATGCTCGACGGCAAGACGGCACTGATCACCGGCGGCGCGCGGGGCATCGGCCGCGCCGCTGCTTTGGCCTTTGCTCGTGAAGGTGCACGCGTCGTGGTCGCCGACTTGCTGGCCGAAGGCGCGCAGGAGACCGTTGCGATGGTCAACGCCGGCGGTGGCCAGGCGCTGTCGGTGCACGGCGATGTGACCAAACCGGACGTCGTCAAATCGTGGGTGACGACCGCCGTAAAAACATTCGGCCGCATCGATTGCGCCTTCAACAATGCGGGCATCTCGGGTTATCAGGTCGAGGCCGCCGGCAAACTCACGGCCGACTGGCCGGAAGAAGGTTTCGATCGCATGATCGAAATCAATCTGAAAAGCGTGTGGCTGTGCATGCGCGACGAAATCCGCGCCATGCTTGCCGACGGCAAGGGCGGTGCGATCGT
>LNEA01000317.1 GCA_001464855.1 Rhizobiales bacterium Ga0077530 | reverse complement strand
ACGTCAGCCGGCTCTGGCTCGGTTGCGGCGCGCAGGAAGCCCTCCGCCACGGCGTGCGCGGTGATCGCTTTCAAGTCAGGCTCGACGATATGGATGTCGCCGCGATTGATGGTCTCGACCACCTCATGCTTCACGTCTACGCCCAAAACACTTACGCCACACGAGGCGATCATGGCGGCGGTGGGAAGGCCGATATAGCCCAGCCCGACGATGCAGACTTTGTCGATAGTCACAGGTTTCACGCGTGTCTCTCGTGTTTTTCGAGCGCGCGACAGATGCGCCCGGCTGCCATCCCGTCGCCATAAGGATTGATCGCGCCGGCCATCCGCGCGTAGTGCACCTTGTCGGTGAAGAGACGTCCGGCCTCGCGGACGATGGCTTTCCGATCCGTACCGACGAGTATTGCGGTGCCCGCCTGCACCGCCTCGGGTCGCTCGGTGGTGTCGCGCATGACGAGCACTGGCTTGCCGAGGGAGGGCGCCTCCTCCTGCACACCGCCGGAATCAGTAATGACGAAATGCGCGCGATCCATCAGAGCAATGAAGTGCAAATACTCGAGCGGATCGATCAAGCTGATCCGCGGATTCCCGGCGAGACGGCGCTCGACCGGCCCCTTCACGTTCGGATTGGGATGAATCGGATAGACGACGTGGGCATCGTAGTGCTCGGCGATCTCGATGAGCGCGGCGCAGATATTGTCGAAGCCAGTACCAAAATTTTCGCGGCGATGGCCTGTCACAAGGACGAGCGGGCGACCCTCGGCGAGAAAGGCGAAGCGCTGAAGCAAATTCTCGGTGCCGGCCAAGCGGGCGCGCGCGACGGTGCGCAGCAAGGCATCGATCACGGTATTGCCGGTTACGTGGATATGCTGGTCGGGTACGCCCTCGGCAAGCAGGTTACGCCGGGCGCTGTCTGTCGGCGCGAAGTGATATCGGGTCGTCAAAGTCACGACGCGGCGATTCATCTCCTCCGGCCAGGGCGCGGCGAGCGAGCCCGATCTCAATCCCGCTTCGACATGACCGACCGACACCCGCCGATAGAAAGCTGCAAGCGACGCTGCAAGCGTGGTCGATGTGTCGCCGTGAACGAGCACCACGTCCGGCTTCTCGATATCCAGAATCGCACCGACGCCGGTAAGTGCCCGCGAGGTCAATGCCTCAAGCGTCTGATCGTGCTGCATCAGGTCGAGGTCATGATCGGGCACGAGCTCGAACAGCGAGAGCGCCTGATCAAGCATTGCCCTATGCTGCGCGGTAACACAGATCCTGATGTCGATCTGGTCGCTTGCGCCCAGCTCAAGGATAACCGGGGCCATCTTGATGGCCTCAGGACGGGTGCCAAATATCGCCAGTACTTTGATCATGGCGTACGGTCGACGCCGTGATCGCGGCGCGCGTGCAGACAATAGGTCGCTGCGAGATGGCTCACTGCATATCTTTTGAAATAGAAACCATGGTCAGCAATCCTGGAGGAATTGACTGGCAACTCAGGCTCCTGTGATTGCAGAATGGGTTTGAAAATTGGCACCGCAATCCCCCGCGTCGCTCACTGCCGCGCTCGTCTGCGACTGACCGCACTAAACAATCACGCATCATCAAATGCAACCTATGCGTGTATTTTGCGGTGGATATCTTGAGCCCGAGCACATGCTGAAACTACGCTCGTCTCAGCCCCGTAAATGTGCGGCGAAAATTCGAGTAGTGGCGCAGTCGCAGCTTTGCGTTGACATGCGCCACATCGCGTTCGGCACGCTAAAGCCGAGACTTATGTGCCGTGATCCGGCCGTGGATCGCAGGCCACGCGTCCCTCGATACATCGAGGATCAGGTCATCTTGCAGGTCCAGACGCAGGTCTAAATCGACTTGGCAATCCAGGCCATATAGCGGCGCGCCTCCTCCAGATGCGGCGGATATCCACTGGTCAATGCACGCAAAGGTTGCAATTGAATCTGCGGCAATGTTAAGTGCGGTACGTCATCGTCGAGCGCGTCAGTGAGCGACGCGGCAGTCTTGGCCACAGGGCGAGGTCCCCGGAATTCAGGCAATGCCCCATTCCCATCAAAACTCAACTGGAAGGCAGCGGAACGTGTCCCGATGCGGAATTGCACAGATATCCGCTGCACGCGCAGTTGAACGGGATGAGTTTTCGCGAAGCGCACTGCAGAGGCATCCGTGATCGATCTCCACAGCCATATGCTGCCCGGCATCGATGACGGTGCAGCAGAATTATCAATCGCCCTGGAAATGGCTCGAATGCAGATCGATCAGGGCGTGACGATCGTCGCTTGCACTCCGCATATCCTACCTGGCGTCTACCAGAATGATGGACCTCAGATTCGTCGGGCGGTGGCGAACCTGCAGCGGGCGATCGACGACGCTGGTCTGAAGCTGCTGCTCAAGGCGGGAGCGGACAACCACATCGCGCCAGATTTTGCCCAGCAGTTGCGCAGCGGCCAACTGCTCTCACTCGGCGATACACGGTATGTGCTCGTGGAACCGCCGCACAACTTGCCGCCTGTGCGCTTGGACGAGCTGTGCTTCGGTATTCTTGTGGCGGATTTCGTCCCCATCATCACGCACCCTGAGCGACTTGGATGGGTCGACGATAAATATGACCTCATCAAACGCATGGCCGATCGCGGTGTCTGGATGCAAGTCACTGCCGGTTCGCTCACTGGCCGGTTCGGTAACCGACCGAAGTACTGGGCGGAGCGAATGATCTGCGAGGGCATCGCGCACATTCTTGCAAGTGACTCTCACAATATCACCGAGCGGCCTCCAGACCTCGCTGCTGGCCGTAAGGCGGCTGAAAGGCTGGTGGGTGCGGCGGAGGCCGATCTACTGGTGATGGGGCGTCCATTCGACATCGTGTCGGACAAAGCGGCCTCGGAAATTGCACCGATCAGGGTGGAGAGATTTTATGGCGCGGTGCGGACGGACGGGGATCAATCGCGGGCATCCAATCGTCGTGGCGCTGGCGCTTTTCGTGTCGGGCTGCGTCGCTTCCTCTGGTAATGAGACCACCGCGCTTCTGGACGACGTCTCCCCCAGGGGGCTGGCTGCTAGCGGTTTCGCGCGCCCCGCGGGGAGCGCGGCGCAGACTTCAGCACTGCGTCCCGAATCCGCGAGCGTCCTTGCTGGTCAGTCGAAAAGCCCCGCCAGTGAAATCCGTGCTGTTACCGCAGCCGGCACTCCAGGCAGCGAGGGATATCGGGTCGGTCCCCTCGACGTGCTCGACATCACCGTCTTCAAACTCACGGATCTGAGCAAAACGGTGCAGGTCTCCGAAAGCGGCAGATTTGGCTTCCCGTTGATCGGCGAAGTCCAAGGCAGTGGTCGCACGGTGAGCGAGATTGAGAAGGACCTCGAATCGAGGCTGGGAGTGGAATATCTGCGCAATCCGCAGGTCACGGTGCTTGTCAAAGAATACAACAGCCATCGAATTACCGTCGAAGGCGCGGTCAAGAAGGCCGGTGTCTTTCCTATGCAGGGTCCGATGTCCTTGCTGCAGGCCGTCGCCACCGCTGGCGGTCTGGATGAGTTGTCCGACGGCTCCCTTCTCGTGTTTCGAAGAGTGGACGGGCGAACTGCGGTGGCGCGGTTCAACTTGAACGACCTGCGTAACCAGCAGGGGGAAGATCCGACCCTGCAGGCAGGCGACATCGTCATGGTGCCTTCATCAGATTTGAAGCAGGCGCTGCAGTATTTCATGCGCGCTGCGCCGCTGCTGAATGCCTTCGTTCTTTTGTAGGCAGAAGGCATCGGACAAAAAACGACTGTCGCAGAGAAGGGATTATGAGAGATCGGGGATTGGAAACAGGCAACCTAGGCGCGGACGACAAAAACTTGCCTGCGCGGGTAGAGCCGTCCGGCGTGCCGGCAGCTCGAGAAAACTATGGCTACGGCGTTGCTGGAGATTACGGAAATTCTGCTTCCGATGGTCAGTCTGAACTCGCACTGACACTGCGGTATCTGATCGCCGTTGCGCTGAAGTGGTACGCGCTGATCCTCGGCACGGCCGGGGCCTTCCTTGCCATCGGCTTTGCATACGCCTTTCTCTCTACCCCGCTCTATTCCGCTCTCGTGCGCATCCAGATCGATAAAGAACCGGGCAAGATCGTAGACAACGGGGCAATGACGCCTGTCGAGACCGGCGGCGCAGAATTTCAGAAGACGCAAAAAGAACTGCTGAAAAGTCGCGGCATGTCCGAACGTGTCGTCTCCACACTAACGCTCGACCAAGACACGAGCTTCACAACTAATTCGCCTGGTCTTCTCGGACATCTGCTCGGGATCTTTTCCAGCCCGCCCAGAGAGGTTGACGAAGCTGAGAAGCAGGACCGGCTGCGCAGCTACGCTGTGCGGCGAATTCAAAATCGGGTCAACATACGTCCAGTTCCAGCCTCGCGCCTGATTGATATCATTTACACCGATCCATCACCGACGCGTGCCGCCGCTATCGCCAATAGCTATGCCGATGCCTTTGTCGCATCCAATCTCGACAAGCGCTTCGAGGCGAGTGCCTACGCCAAAGTCTTCTTAGAGGACCAAATCAAACAGCTCAAACTGCGCTTGGAGGAGTCGGAAAAGGGCCTCATCAGCTTCGCGGAAGAAGAAAATATGGTCCATACCAGCGATAGGGTCTCCAATGCTGAAACCAATCTTTCCGCAGCCAACACTGCGCTCGGTCAGCTCATCTCCAATCGTATCCGCGACGAAGAAACCTGGATGCAGGTGGAGAACGCCAAGGCGATTGACGTACCGCAGCTTCTTACCAACAACGTGATCGACTTATTGCGCACGCAGCGTAACGAGCTGCAGCGCGTCTACGAGGAAAAGCTCGAGACACTCAAGCCGAGCTATCCCACGATGATGGAGATTTCGAAGAAAATCGCTGAGATCAACCGCCAGCTAACCAAAGAGGTGGTGACCATTCGGCGCTCACTTCGGGCGGCCTATGAATCCTCGATGAAACAGGAACAGCAGATGCGCACGCATATCGACGATCTGCGTGCCCAAGTGATCGAGTTGCAGAAGAAGAGCGTGCGCTACGGGATTCTCCAGCGCGAGGTCGAAACCAATCGTAACCTCTACAACAATTTGCTGCAGCGCCTTAAGGAAGTCGATGTCGCGAGTGGTGTCGGCACGAACAACATTTTTATTGTCGAGAGAGCACTTGCGCCCGAGTCGCCGTCGCATCCGCGCGTTTTGTTTATTCTCGCCGGATCACTTGTTCTCGGCCTTGCAATAGGTTTTGGCGGTGCCAATTTAATCGAGCTGCTCGACGATCGGATTCGAACGCCTGACGAAGCCGAAAAGGCGTCCGGAATGCCGATTCTTGGATTGATACCGAAGTCGCCCTTTGATGACGGGCTGCTGGTTGAACTCGCCAATCCCCGATCAGGTGTGGGCGAAGCGTATCGCTCCCTCGCGACTTCGCTGCAATTCTCCAGCGAAACGGGGCTGCCGCGTACCATCGTCGTCACCAGCGCGGAGGCGCAGGAGGGTAAGTCCAGCACTTCGGTAGCGCTCGCGCGCCATTTCGCCGTCACCGGCAAACGCGTGTTGATCATCGACGCCGATCTGCGCCGGCCCTCATTGCATGTCAAGCTCGGACAGAACAATGCTGTTGGTCTGACCAACTGTTTGACCGGTATGACAACCCTTCCCGAGGTCGTCCAGCCGACGGAAATTCCAAATCTCTGGTTCATGGCGTCGGGGCCGCTTCCACCGAACGCGGCCGACATCCTGGCGGGCACGCATGTGTTCTCGCTGATCTCGTTGGGGCTGGAGACCTACGACCTCATCATCTTCGATAGCCCGCCGATGCTTGGCCTCGCGGACGCTCAGCTCCTCGGCGCCGCCGCGTCAGCTACCGTCGTCGTCGTTGGCGCGGGCGATGCTCGGCGCAGCATCCTGCGCGGCGCACTGCGGCGCTTGCAAATGGCCCGCGCGCAGACAATCGGCCTGGTGTTGACCAAGTTCAACGCCAGCACGTCCGGCTATGGATACGGTTATGGCTATTCCGGTGGCTACGACCCTGTCGAGGAACAGGCCGAGAGCGCCCGGCCCGCGAAGAAGTGGATGCTGCCCGGCTTCAACCGCGGGGAATATAAATCGAACACATCCGAAATGGTTTAAGTGATGGCGGAGTCTTCCGCGCTCCACGCCGCGCTGGCGCTGCTCCAGGATCCAGTCTCGGTGCGCAAATACCATCGCGCCGAGCTTCCGAGCGGCGTGCGCGTCATGCTTGCCGTTGTCGGGGGCAACGAGGATGCGATTGCACAGGCGCAGCAGTACACTGGTCAGTCTCGGGAAAAGTTGCAGGAAGCGGCGGCATTCTTCGTCGAACAAGTGCTGCTCGACTATGATTCCGATAGCTATCGCGTGCTGGGCGGCACGCAAAGCTCGTCGTATGCCGACCTGCGCCAGAACATGGCGCTGCTGATGCGCTGGCTGCACCCCGACCTTCAGGGGCAGGGGAGGCACGCGGCGATCGACCGCGAGGTTTTCAGCAGCCGCGTGACGCGGGCCTGGGAGGATCTCAAGACTGAAGAGCGTCGGCGTGCTTATGACCTCAACCATCCGCCCGCCGCGCCCGCGCCGACTCCGGGGAGGCTCGCGGGCAAGAAAATCCATACCGGCGCAACTGCGGCTGCATCTTGCAATTGCCAAGGCGCGCAGGACGGCACCCCTGCCGACCTAAGGAGCAGACGTGGTGGCAAGCCTCGGTTTCGCGCGCGTCTAAAAACCCCATTGTGTCTGCGCAAGCTTCAAAGTGACCCGGTTTGGGTGCGTCTGATCAGACTGTTCAAGAGCAACAAATGAAACATCTCTTCGCCAGCCGCCATCGAAAGGGTCGCAAACGACGTCCTGACCAGCCGCGTCCTCAGCGTCAGCAATGGCGCCGCAATCTCCGACTTGCTGTTGCCGCGCACCCACTCCGGACAGTCGCGCTCGTTACTTTCGGCGTGCTGCTGACCGCATTCATCGCCAAAACCTCGCTGCCTATGGCCCTGGCCATAAGTTACCCGCGGTTGGCGCTCTTGCTTTACGACGACCATCCAAAGGCTCTGATCACGCTTGCTCTTCAGGAGCGTCGTGCGATCGCTGCTGCCACGAAGCCGTTGCAGGAGGACTCGGCGCCGACGCAGAATCCACCCGCGGGTGCCACCGCCGAAGTCGATAACGCTGCCGCGGCAGGTGCCCTCGCCAAAGATCGCTTTGACGCGATGTCAGCCGCGCTAGCGGAGGCAGATGGGGCAGGTCCCAAGAAACTTCAGCCGGGCGCGTCACCAAACGTCCCATCGCTCACGACAGCATCTGAGGACATTTCGGCATTGCGTGCAGGTGTTCGCGACCTCGCCCAGCGAGTCATCGCGCAGGACCCGCTGAATGCGACGGCCTATCGCCTGCTTGGCGAGACCACTGATGAGTCCGAGGCCAGTCGTGCGGCTCTGATCGAGGCTCTCGCCCGCTCGCGCCGTGAATTGGTCGCGGTATTCCTGCTGCTCCATCAGTCTCATGAGAGGGGCAATTACGCTGAGGTGGTGCGATTGGCTGACGTGCTGCTGCTCACGCAACCAGCGCTGAACCGTTTCACCCTGAGCTATCTCTATTCGTTGGTCTTGGTGCCGGAGGGCCGAGAGGCGGTGGCGGACGTCCTCGCGCGCAATCCGAGCTGGCGCTGGTTCTTCTTTGCGTCCCTTGGCGGGCAGATGGCAGGGGCGCCAGACGCACCTCTCGCACTCTTCCAGCAGCTTCGGTCGAAAGGAGGAAATGCCACTGAATCGGAAATCGCTCCAATTTTATGGGCCCGCCTCGCCGCTGATAAATCGGCTGGAGGCGCGTACAATATTTGGCTGCAATTGCTGTCGCCTGAAGAGATGGCCGAGGTACGCCCGGTCAACAATCTCGACTTCAGCAAGCCCCCAGGCCGCACGCCGTTTAATTGGACCGTATCGCGATCCGTCAACGTCTTCGTGGATTTTCAGGAGCGCATACTCAGGGTCCGCTTCGGCATTGGGCAGGTGACATTTGGTGGGCTTTCGCAGGTCACATTTCTCAGCCCCGGCCTCTATCGCTTCAGTGGGTTAGAGAAGGGCAACATGGCAGCCAAACGCGGCATGCGATGGCAGATGACATGCTTCTATGGGCCGGTGGCAGGTACTTCGGACCAGCTCTTTGGAGGGCCGCGCGATTGGCGCGAATTCTCATTCGACGTCACGATTCCCGATGACGGGAGTTGCGATGCTCAGCTACTGCGTCTTGTGCACGACGCTCGCTCAGCCTCCGAACGATTCGCCAGCGGCGAGATCTCGTTTCGGTCACTGCGCATCAAGGCCGCGGAAGTCGAGGAGGCCGCAAGCCTTCGAAAGCCTTAAGGCGAAGGCTGGGCTTCGCGGCACACCGGGCTCGGGTCTCATCGGATCGGAGGGCCATCGAACGCGCGCGCCGATGCCAGTCCGGTACTAACGAAGTCACATTTGACTCGATCAGCGCGCGCTCCAGCGGCACTACCGCGCTGGCGGATGCTTCAAGAAGGCGTACGTAACCCTCGGCGCCCTTTTGAAGGCATTCACCAATCGATCGGCCGACACGGGCATGAAGTGCGAAGGTCGAGTTCCGCCATCGATGTCCAAGATCGATTCGGTCCGATATCTCAACGACATATCCATAGTGCCCTCTGCTTCCATTTATCGTCGATAGAAGCTGAGAGCTTATGTCTCCTGTATCCCCCAGCCAGCCGTGATGCCGGCAAACCGGATCAATCAACCGGATGAAGCGTCGGATCCAGGAACTGGCTCCTTCTCTGGGGTCGCGGCCAGATTGCCGGGCCAGAGGTAGCCGAGGCTCGGTGCGGCAGGCGGACTGAACAATCGTCGAAAGCGGCGCCGGGCAGGTATTCAGCGAGCCTCTTACCGGTCGACGCCGCCATGGTCGGTCTGGTAACAAAGCGCGTCGATCACCAAAAGACTTGTCCAAATCAGACGCATCTAAGGAGCACAATGCGCGAGTTTGACGGAAACAGCCTGACCAAGCGCCTGGAAGAATCACGGCGCGCAACTCAAGCACGCCTCAAGAAGGTAACCGAAGCGTCAAAAATCGACGACCCCATTGCAGCCGAACGCAAGGCCGCGGAACGGGCGATCATCCAAGCGAGACGGACTGAGGCTGCGGCACGCAGAGAAGCCAAAGCGGAAGCTGCACGCGTCCTCGCTGCTCAGGAGGCGGCTGAGAAGGCGCGGCAGATTGAGCTCGCGCAGCACAACGCGCGGTTGGAAGCACAGGCGAAAGCGGAGCAGGCTGAGCTCGATAAAGCCGCTGCCCTGCTGGCGGACGAACAAAAGGCTGCGTTGGCTGCTCATCAAAAGGCGGTCCGCGACGCCCGCTATGCCGCACGCAAACGCCGGCAACGCTGAGGCCTTTACAGATCGATTGCGACCGGATCTAGCGCATCGACCCTCAAGCCAAGGTCGGAACGATCCGGCCGCCTCCGCTAGTGCCGCGGGCGTTGCCACGAAAAATTGACCGAAGGCAGGACGCCCGTCGCCCCGATGCCGACGGGCGATGCCGGGCAGCGCATTGCGCAGTACGATCGTCCAGACGTGACGTTCGCTGGTTTTTGACGGCCGTCAACGCCGCGATGGGCTGGCTTCGATAGTTGGCTGCGTGGCACTATCGTCGCTCACGCGGAGGCGCCTGTGGTGATTGGTCAGACTGCTACAGCGGCAGGTCAGGCGGAAATTATCGGTTTCCTATCGAACCCCTTGTCCCATGTCGGAGGGGGACCGGTTGAACACGTGGAAACGCACGGGAATCTCGTCTTTCTGTCGGGCTCAGACGCCTGGAAGATCAAACGTGCGGTGCGCTTTCCCTATATGGATTTTTCAACGCTGGAGAGGCGGCGCGCGGCCTGTGAGCAAGAGGTCGCGATCAACCGCCGGTTTTCGCCCGATCTTTATCTCGGGTGCGTGCCCATAACGCGGACCAGCGTTGGCACCCTCGCATTCGCCGGGGGCGGTGAAGTCCTGGAATGGGCCGTTCACATGCGGCGCTTCGAGCAATCGGCGTTGCTGAGTTCAATCGCGGCGAATGGGTCCGTATCGGACGACCTCGCCAAGAGCTTAGCCGGCGTCGTGTTCGACTCGCACGCAATGGCCGAGCGTCGCCCAACGGCATCGGGCAGCGCGTCTATCCGTGCGCTCGTGGGCTCCGTCTGTGGGTCGCTCAGCGCGTGCGACAGGCTCGACCGCAATGATGTCGCCCGTTTGACAGATCGGCTGAATGCCGAGGTCGAAAAAACCGCGAGCTTGCTCGACGGCCGAGCGCGTGACGGCTACGTGCGCCGCTGCCATGGCGATCTTCATCTTGCCAACGTCGT
This sequence comes from Rhizobiales bacterium Ga0077530, assembly GCA_001464855.1. Lineage (GTDB taxonomy): Bacteria > Pseudomonadota > Alphaproteobacteria > Rhizobiales > Hyphomicrobiaceae. The sequence goes on along the minus strand of LNEA01000317.1, from coordinate 3,365 downwards.
GATGTGGCAAGGCCGTCCGATGCTCTACGATGCCATCGAGTTCGACGACGCCATGGGCACGATCGATACGCTCTATGACCTCGCATTCCTGCTGATGGATCTTGACTGTTGCGGGCAAAGGCGCGCGGCCAATGTCGTGCTGAACCGATACCTCTGGCGCAGTGGTGACACGCGCGATCTTGAGGCGCTCGCGGCGCTGCCGCTGTTCATGGGGCTTCGTGCCGCCATTCGCGCGATGGTGACGATCGACCGGATGCGCCAAGAGAATGCGGAGGCAGGGCGGCGCGACCTCGACCGCGCAAGAATGTACCTCAGTGGTGCCCTCAGCTATGTCACGCGGCCTGCTGCGCGGTTGATTGCTATTGGCGGTCGCTCGGGCACCGGGAAGACGATGCTCGCGGCTGCTCTCGCACCCACGGTCGGCAATGCTCCCGGCGCCGTGCATCTCAGGAGCGATCTCGAGCGCAAGGCGGCCGCCGGAGTCGGCGAATTCGAGCGCCTGTCGGCGCACTCTTACACCCGGGAGAACAGTGCACGAGTCTATGCGCTGCTTGAACAGAAAGCGCGGGTCATCCTCGCGGCGGGTTGTCCGGTTGTCGTCGATGCCGTCTATGCGAGTGAGCAAGAGCGTCGCGACATAGAGGCAGTGGCGGAGGCGCTAGGACTCGCCTTCGACGGGATCTGGCTGACCGCGGAGCGCGATACGCTTGTCGAGCGTGTCGAGGCGCGGCGGAACGATGCGTCCGATGCGACACCGGACGTTGTCGATGCTCAGTCGCAGTATGACGTGGGCGAGATGTCGGCCGCGTGGCGCGTGATCGATGCGGGCGGAGCCGCTGCCGACACGCAACGACTCGCGGCATCGCACCTTGGCCTGGAACCGTGAGATGCCATGACCATCCGAAACGTCGACGCTTTGCTCAAACCACGCTCCGTGGCTCTGATCGGTGCCAGCGCGCGTCCTGGAAGCGTTGGTCTCATCACCGCGCAGAGTCTACTGAGCGGCGGCTTCCCAGGGCCGATCTGGTTCGTCAATCCAAAACACGATGCCATCGACAGCCATCCATGCCATTCGTCGATTGCCGAACTGCCGTCGGCGCCCGATCTTGCCATCATCGTCACGCCGGCGCAGACGGTCCCGCAGCTCATCAGTGATCTTGGCGCGAAAGGAACACGCGCCGCCGTCGTCATCACCGCTGGTATTCGTGGGGACCTCAAGCAGGCGATGCTCGACGCCTCTCGCCCGTATACGCTTCGCATTCAGGGCCCGAATTGCGTCGGGCTCATGCTACCGAGGATCGGGCTCAACGCCAGCTTCTCCCCGAAGCCGCTGGCCGGCGATATCGCCTTCCTGTCCCAATCAGGCGCGCTGATCACCGGTATCATCGATTGGGCAAACGGCCGCAACATCGGTTTTTCGCACGTCGTATCGCTCGGCGATATGGCTGACGTCGACTTCGGCGACATGCTCGACTACCTAGCCGCCGATGCGTCCTGCCGCTCGATCCTGCTCTACATGGAATCGGTCACGCACGCGCCGAAGTTCCTGTCGGCCGCGCGCCGCGCCGCGCGATCCAAACCGGTCATCGTCGTCAAGGCTGGCCGCAGCGCGACCGGCGCCAAGGCGGCGCTCTCGCATACGGGAGCCTTGGCAGGCGCTGATGCGGCTTACGATGCCGCCTTCCGACGTGCGGGCGTGCTCCGCGTGCGCGAGTTGGACGATCTGTTCAACGCCGCTGAGATGCTCGCGCGGCATCCGCGGATTGTCGGAGAGCGGCTCGCCATTCTGACCAACGGTGGCGGCGCCGGCGTCATGGCGGCCGACCGGCTTGGCGACCTCGGCGGCACGCTCGCAATTCTATCCGAGAAGACGCTCGCGGCGCTCGATGCCGTACTGCCGCTCACGTGGTCGCACGGCAACCCGATCGACATCATCGGAGATGCCGATGCGGAGAGATACGCCCGCGCCCTCGAGGTGGTGCTGGGCGCGGCGGAGACGGACGCTGTTCTGGTGATGAACTGCCCCACGGCACTCACGTCGAACGCGGACATTGCCGCGCGGATCATCGATGTCGTGGACAAGCGACGGACCAGTGGCGCGGCGGCAAAGCCGATCCTTGCAACTTGGCTTGGCGATGGCGCCAGCCGCGAGGCGCGCACGCTATTTGCAGAAAAGAAGATTGCGAGCTTCGCGACACCTGCCGAGGGCGTCGACGGATTCATGCAACTCATCAGCTACGCCCGCGCGCATAGAGAGCTGATGCGCACGCCGCCGTCGTCGCCCGAGTTCGCATTCGACAGTGCCAAAGTGGACGCCATCCTTCGTGGGGTACTCGATGCCGATCGCACGATCTTATCCGAGGTGGAGGCTAAGAACCTCCTCGCGGCATACGGTATCCCCGTGGTCGGGACGGACATCGCGGCCACTCCCGCTGAGATCGGGCGCTTGGCGGCGGATATCATCGCGGAGCATGGCGCCTGCGTGATCAAGATCCTGTCCGATGATATTTCGCACAAGTCTGACGTTGGCGGTGTCCGTTTGGGTTTGGAGCGCGCCGACGAGGCGGAACGCGCGGCAACCGACATGCTGCGACGGATCGGACAGGCCATGCCCGATGCACATATCGAGGGTTTCACCGTACAGCCAATGGTCCGCCGGCCGCACGCGCATGAGCTGATCCTTGGCGTGTCGGTCGATCCGACGTTCGGACCGCTCATGATGTTCGGCGCGGGTGGAACTGCCGTCGAGGTGCTGCGCGATATCGCCCACGCGCTGCCGCCGCTCGATCTCAACCTCGCGCGAGATATGATTCAACAAACCCGCATCTCGCGCCTGCTCCAGGGGTATCGAGATCGCCCCGCCGCCGATCTCGATCGGATCGCCGAAGTCCTTGTGCGGCTAAGTTATCTGGCGGTGCGCCATCCCGAGATCCGCGAGATCGACATCAATCCGCTGCTGGCCGACGACAGAGGCGTGATCGCGCTCGACGCTCGTGTGAAAGTAGCCGATGCGGTTCGCGAGCCGCGCGTGCCGATGGCGATCAGGCCGTATCCCTCGCAGTGGGAAGCCGACACGACGGTCGATCAGATTGGCGCGCTGCGTATTCGCCCCATCCGCCCGGAGGATGAAGCGCTTTACCAGGACTTCTTTGCCGCGGTGACGACCGAGGATCGAAGGTTGCGCTTTTTTGGAGCCGGTGTGGACGTCACGCATGATGCGCTCGCCCGTCTGACGCAGATCGACTACGCGCGCGAGATGGCATTCGTGGCTGTAGCGCGGGCGACGGGAAAGTTGCTCGGTGTCGTCCGTTTCATCGCCGATCCCGACTATACGCGCGGCGAGTACGCCATTCTCGTTAGGTCGG
>LNEA01000316.1 GCA_001464855.1 Rhizobiales bacterium Ga0077530 | reverse complement strand
CGTCGTGGGCGATGACATCCTCAGCCGTCATGTCAGACGCTTCTCGATGATAAGATCCATCGAGTCCGAGATGTTCGTGTGGATGCCGAGCGCGCGCGGCCCGATGCCCAGAGCGAGCCCGAGAAGCTGCGTGAAATAAAGCACCTTCACGCTCGTCTTTTTGCCGAAACGCTTCTCGGCGCGCACTTGATGCATCTCGAGACCCGTGTGGCAGGTCGGGCATTCGGTGGCGATCACCTCGGCGCCGGACGCTTCGGCCGCCTGGAGAATGTTGAGCACGAGCTTCGTCGACGTGTCGCTGTCCGAGAGCGTATGTGCGCCGCCACAACACGCGGTCGCGAGCAGGTCATCCATGAAATGCGGTTGGCTTGTTGATTCCGTACCCGGCCCCTTGTCCTTCTCAGGAAAAATGTGGCGCGGGCGCACGTACATGCAGCCGTAGTAGTTGGCGATCTTGAGCCCCGCGAGCTTGCCCTTCGTGCGTTCGCGCAGGCCCTCCTCGCCGATTGTTGCCTTGAGCCAATCGAGCGCATGGATGGTTTCGGCTTGGCCTGCCTTGTACGTCGTGTGACCAGCCTTGCTGCTCAGCTTGTCAACGACATCGATCGACTTTTGATCGTGCGACAGGTCGTATTCGGCTTTCTTGAGGTTGTGGTAGCAGCCATTGCACGGCGCCATCACCACATCCATTCCGTCTTCATTGACGGCCTGTGAAAGCACGCGCGCCGACAGATACGTCTGGATCTTGGGATCGACGTTCTTGACCTCCATGGCGCCGCAGCAGTTCCAGTTGGTCACGTCCTTGAGCTTCAGATCGAGCTTCTTGGCGATCGCGCGCGTCGAGACGTCGTAGCCGTTGCCGGTCCCTTCGAGCGCGCAGCCCGGATAGTACGCGACGCTCTTGTACTTCTTTGCTTTGTCGGTGACGTCGACCATGTCTCACTCCGCCGCTTCGCGCATCGGCACACGCGTCTGCGGTGCGGCGCCTTTGCCATGGATCGCGGCTTTCTGTTCCGCCTCGACCTCGTGGATGTAATCCTCCAGCGCCGCCTTTGCTGCCACGCCATTTTGATTCCCCACTTCACGGGAAGCCGCTTGCCGATCGCGAACGCGATCGCCATCAACCAGTCCTGCATCAGCGGTTGGCCGGTTTTACGCAGGAATTTGTGCAGGACCTCGGTATCCTCGATCCGTCCGCGCTGGACGATCTGGTGAGTGAACTCTTCGTCGAAGATGTGCGAGGGGGATGCCGGTGTATATCCCTTCAGCGTCAGCCAGTGCGCCGTCGCTTTCATCACGCCTTCGGGCTCGACGTCGCGCGGGCAGATGTGTGTGCATTTGTGGCACGAGACGCACTGCCAGATGATGTCCTTGTCGCGCAGCAGCTCGGCTTCCATGCCGGTGCGAATGAGATAGATCCAGTAGCGCGGGTTGAAGCGAGGTTCGATCGCGTTGATCGTGCAGGCGTTGGTACACGAGCCGCACTGCCAGCAGCGATGGATCTTGTCGCCGCCGGGCATCGCGGCGATCTCATCCTCGAGGTTCTCATTGTAGTCCGTGATGACGCGCGACTCGATGAAGGTCGACCAATGACCGGAAACGTCGACGCCCTCGATCACGAGGTTGTCGTGGGTCTTCAGGTTCTCGGGACGGATCAGCGATTTTTCGTGGATGGGCATCGGTCCGTTCCTCAGCTCAGCCGCTTGATCGCGTCGACCGACAGCGCGTCGATGGCGCCGCTGCGCCCGCGACGGCGCGCAATGCGGTCAAGGCCGAGAATGCGACGCGTGTGCTCGAGCGGATCGGCCTCAGCCGAAAAATCGGTCTTCAGGTACGCACCGCCCTGCGCGTTGATGTAGTCGCCGTAGATCTGAGCCTGCAGCAGATCGACGTACCAGAGCATGTCGCGGAAGAGACCGTTGTCGGAAAGGAACTGCGATAGCTCCTCGCGCAGCACCAGGAACGTCTCGTGGCCGTCTGGAATGTCGATGATGAGGCTATCGACATCGTCACCGATGGTCGGATCGTGCCAGATCTCGCGGATGACGCCGGTGTTGGCGCGCGCGTCCCAAACCCAGCGGTGCATCAGCGGGTAGTGCTCGGGATAGACGCCGTGCAACAGCTCGGAGGCGAGATCGCGCACGAAGCGATTGGCCTTGTCATCGGGGAAAGCCTTCTTGAAGGCCGCTACGCGCGCGTCGCCGCTGCCGGGCGTGTGCGCGTCATGCAGGAGCTCGACGACGGCGGCGCGC
>LNEA01000315.1 GCA_001464855.1 Rhizobiales bacterium Ga0077530 | reverse complement strand
GCGCATTTTGACGCGATGACGAGCGGCACGTGCATGACCGATAGCGACGGACCGCGCGACTATTTCGGGCACGCGGCCGCCGCAGCCGCGGTTTCGTCAGCAATCCGGTCGGCGATGGCCTCATCGATGGGGCCGAGCACCACATCATCGCCGAGCGTATGGCCGCGATCGGCGTGGATCTGGGTGGTCAGCAGGTCCGCGGGCAGGAAGGCTTTTGCCGCCGCAACTTGAAACGGCGCGTGGGTCTGCGAATCCTTGTCGCCGTAGTGAAGGCTGATCGGGACGCGCCAGCGCGCCAGAAGCTCGGCCGCCGGACGCTCGTCGAGAAACCAGCTCTTCCACCATTGATATGAGGCAAACGCCTGGTCGGCATCGGGGTAGATATCCGTATCCGGATGCGTGAGCACTTCCGCGCGAACCTTGTCATAGATGGCGAGTTGCGTGGTGCGCAGGGTTGCGATGTCTTCGGCTTTCCACGCCCCGCCCGGATGGAAATAGGGCTCCATCTTGCCATGAACCGCCGCCGGCGTGCGGGCGAGATTGGCGCGGATCTCGAGATTGGTCGTCGTGCCGTCGCCATCGGCATCCATCAGCTTCAGGGAGTGGATGTCGCGCCCAGTCAACTGCCAGCGGACGATGGCGGCTGGGCTTTCCATACCGGCGCCCATGCCGATGATGAGGGCCGGCGCGGGGGCGCCGCTCTCCGCCAATCGGGCAACGTGGAGCATCCCCTCCGAATGAGCGAAGAACGCGACGCACGCGGCAGCAAGGCCAGCAGGCGCGCGGGTCCATTCATAGACGGCGCCGAGATCGTC
>LNEA01000314.1 GCA_001464855.1 Rhizobiales bacterium Ga0077530 | reverse complement strand
CTTGCCGAAGTTGGCATCGCGATCGAAGAGGCCCGTGCCCGCGACAAAAATCACGGCGAGCCGGGGTCGCGGCGCGGGCACGCTCGCTTCTCCCAAGATCTCGACGCCGTCCGCCGACCGCACGCGAAACTCCTGCGCATCCGCGACAGCACCTGCAGAACAACCGGCAAGAGTCGCCAGCAGAACGCTCGGCAATGGCCTCAACCTCATGATCGATCCTCCAGCGCGTGCGACCGTGTCTCCAGTTGGTCCATTGACATAAGGCAACTACGGCGGGAACAGGTCGTCCATGCGCGCCGCAGCCAGATCCGCGAGGCGGCCTGTCCTCCCCTGGTTTGACGTCGCCCTCGCTGCGTGGCAGCTTGCCGGGACAAAATTCATAATCAGACCAAGAGGAAAGGCACCGACGATGGCTGGCTGCTTGGACGGCAAGGTAGTTGTAGTGACAGGCGCGGGGCGCGGCATCGGGCGGGGCATGGCGATGCTGGCCGCCAAGGAGGGCGCGAGCGTCGTCGTCAACGACCTCGGCGCCTCCGTCGACGGCGAGGGCGCGGCGAGCCAGCAGCCGGCTGACGATGTGGTCGAGGAGATTCGCAAGGCCGGCGGCAAGGCCGTCGCCAACTTCGAGAGCGTCGCCGAGCCAAAGAGTGCGGAAAAAATCGTCCAGTGCGCCATGGACAATTTCAAGCGCATCGACGGCGTGATCAACAACGCGGGCATCCTGCGCGACCGCATCTTCCACCGCATGTCGGTGCCTTCTACGTCAGCCGCGCCGCTGCTAATCATTTCAAGGAGCAGGAGTCGGGCGCGTTCGTGCACTTCACGTCGACGTCGGGCCTGATCGGCAACTTCGGGCAGGCCAACTATGCCGCCGCCAAGATGGGCATCGTCGGGCTGTCGCGCGGCATCGCGCTGGACATGCAGCGCTATAACGTACGCTCGAACTGCATCTCGCCGTTCGCCTGGAGCCGCATGATTGGCACCATCCCGACCGAGACGCCAGAGCAGCAGGCTCGTGTCGAGCGCATCAAGAAGATGACGCCGGACAAGATCGCGCCTCTGGCCATCTTCCTGCTCTCCGATCTCGCCAAGGAAGTCTCGGGCCAGATTCTCGCGTCGCGCATGCACGAAATCTATCTCTTCAACCAGACGCGACCGATCCGCAGCATCCATCGCGAGGAAGGCTGGACGCCACAGACGATCGCCGAGCACGCGCTTCCCGCCATGCGCTCGTCGCTCACCGCACTCGACCGCTCGGGCGATGTGTTCTCTTGGGATCCGGTCTAGAGATCTAGTTGGATGGGCGCGTCGCCGGACGCGCCCTTTTCTATTTTTTGGCACGAGAGAGAGACCGCATGCCCCCCTTCCCCGCCCGCAAAGACACCCACGTTCTGTTTGCCCACGTCGCGTATGAATTCACCGAACCGTTCAAGGCCCGCAACACCGGCATGAGCTTCGAGATCGCCCGCAACTACGAGGAGCTCGTTGCAAAACTGCCGAATGCGGATGTGCTGTCGGTGTCGATGATGTGGAAGAACGAGCTGGCGGCGAAGAATCCGCGACTGAAACTCATCCAGTCGATCAGCGCCGGCACCGACCAGTACGATAAGGATGTGCTGAAGACGAACGGCATCCGGCTCGCCAGCGGTCATGGTGTGAATGCCAACGCGGTCGCCGAGCACGCGATCTCGCTGATGCTTTCGCTGTCGCGCCAGTTGCATTTCCTCCGCGACATGCAGCACGCAAAGTCGTGGCGCGG
>LNEA01000313.1 GCA_001464855.1 Rhizobiales bacterium Ga0077530 | reverse complement strand
CTCGAGCAGGCCGGCGTCCGGATCGTCACACTGCCGGAGATGGAGGTTGCCAAAGGGGCGGCCTGAGGCTGAATATCAGGGCTCGGGAAGGAAACGTCGAGAACCCCTCAAGGGGTCGGCCAAGGAGTGTTCGGCAACGCTGAGCGGTGTCGGACGAGCAGTCCGGTGGCTCACGCACCACGTCCCCATGGGATCCGATCTGGTGTGTGATGCCGGTTGACCGATGACTGTTCCGGCGACATCTGCAGCGAACAACGGACGTCAGGGGACACACATGGCACGGCGACTGATCTACCGGACAGCAGCGGCATTCACCGCGCTCGCGCTCGCATTCTCCGCCGCCGAGGCGGCCTGGCCCGAAAAGCCGATCACCATCACCGTGGGCTTCGGCGCCGGCGGGACGACCGATGTCGCCGCGCGAGCCGTGGGCGAACTGCTCTCGAAGAAACTGGGCCAGCCGGTGGTGATCGAGAACCGTCCCGGCGCCGGTGGAGCGGTCGCCGCGACCGCCCTCACCAAGGCGGCGCCCGATGGCTACAACCTCGTCGCCACGACCTCCACGACCATCGCGCTCGATCCGCAAATGACCGCGCTCGGCTACAAGCTCGACGACTTCACCTATATCGCGGCCATCGGCGACTTCCCGGAAGCGTTTATCGCACTGCCGAAGCACGGCTGGAAAACGCTTGGCGAGGCGTTCGCGGCGAATAAGGCGAAGGGCACGCTCAACTACGCATCGACCACGTCGCTCGATCGCATGATGACCAAAGTGCTCGGCAAGCAGGTCGGCTTGAACCTCGTCCCGGTCCCGACCAAAGGCGGCGCCGAAGCCGTGACCCAGGTTCTCGGCGGCCACGTCGATCTCGCCTACAGCTCCGGCGCCTACTACCCGCAGGCAAAGGCGGGCGCGCTCTCGGTGCTCGCCGTCCTGTCCGACCGCCGCGTCGCCGGCCTGCCCGATGTCCCGACGCTGATGGAACTCGGCTACGGCGTGTCGAGCGTCAATCTGATCCTCTACATCGCGCCAAAGGGGCTGCCCGCCGATGTCACCGCCAAATTGACGGCCGCGTTTGCCGAAGCGGGCGCTGATCCCTCGACCGTCGCGCTGATGGAGAAGCGGAGCCTCAACAACATCGTCGAAGTCGGCGACAAGCTCGAGAAAACGATCCGGGCGCACGCGGCGTCGTACCAGAAAATGATCGAGGCCGCGAAGTGAGCGGCGGCGACCTGCCCACCGGGCTGCGTTCGCGCGGCTCGGTGTTCGCCGAACTTCTCTGTCTCATCGGTCTCGCACTGCTCGGATACTTCTGGATCATTCCGTCCCAGGTTTCGGGCGGTGGATTCGGCCTCGATCCGGGATTTCTACCGCGCTTCTGTGTCGTGGCAATCGGCGCGCTGGTCGTCGCGGACGGTGTGAAACGTCTTGTCGCCGGTGAGCGCGTCGAGGTCTATCCCGAGAGCTGGTCGGCGTTGATGTACGTCGGGGCCTTTGCCGTGCTCGGCGCCGTCGTCTTGCGGTTCGGCGGCGTTGCCGCTAGTGCCGCCGTGACAGTGCCCGTCGGCATGCTCGCGCTCGGCGAGCGTCGTCCGATCCTGATTATCGCGGCGACTGCAGTGGTTGCAGGCTTCCTCTTCATCTTCGAGCGCTGAGGATCGGCATGAGCGATACGCTGCTCGGCTTCGGCGACGCGCTGCAGCCGCTGAACATCGCATTCATCGTGCTCGGCGTGCTGCTGGGCTATGTGATCGGCGTGCTGCCCGGGCTCAATCGCCCGGCGGCGCTCGCGATCGCGGTCCCGCTCAGCTACTACATGACGCCGCTGTCAGCGGTTGCCTTCCTCATCGGCATCGCGAAGGCCAGCGGTGCCGGTGGCGCCACAACGGCGATCCTGATCAACACGCCGGGCGAACCGAACGCCGCCGTCACCTGCCTCGACGGCTATCCGATGGCCAAGGCCGGCAAGGCGATCAAGGCGCTGAAGGTAGCACTCTATGGCTCGGTCTTCGGCGATGTGGTTGGCACGCTGGCGCTGATCATGCTGGCTCGGCCGCTCGCGGAATTCGCGCTACGTATCGGGCCGATCGAGATGACCACGATCATGCTGTTCGCGCTCACGCTGATCGCGGCGCTGGCCGGCAGTTCCCTGTTGCGCGGCCTTGCCGCCGGGGCTTTCGGCGTCCTTCTCGCCACGGTCGGACTGGATCTCGAAAGCGGTACGCCGCGTCTGACCTTCGGTCAGGTCGAACTGCTCGACGGCGTGCCGCTGCTGGCCGTCACCATTGGCATGCTCGCGCTGTCCGAGATGATCATCCAGGCCGAAGGAGTTATTGCCAAGCGCGAGGAACCGGTCGCCAACTTGCCGAAGTCGGACGACAACAAATTCGGATGGCGCGAGTTCATGCACGTGCTGCCGACGTTCTCGCTCTCGAGCGTCATCGGTACGCTCATCGGCATTTTGCCGGGCCTCGGCCCGACGGTGGCATCCTTCGCCGCCTACGCCGCCGCCAAGCGCCTCGCGAAACCCGGCGAGGAATTCGGCAAGGGCGAGATCAAGGGCGTCGCTGCAGCGGAAACCGCCGACAACGCCGTCGTACCCGCAAGTTTCATTCCCTTGTTCGCACTCGGCCTGCCGGGAAGCGTCTCGGCCGCCATCCTGATTGCGGCGCTGACGATCCACGGCGTGATCCCCGGCCCACGGATGTTCGTCGAGCACGAGCGGCTCGTATCCGGCATCTTCGGCACCATGCTCGTGACCGCCATGGTCATGCTCGTGGTCGGGCGCATCGGCCTTGTCGGCTTTGCCCAACTCACGCGCGTACCGGCGACCATGATCATTCCCGTTGTGACCGTGCTGTGCCTGCTCGGCGCGTATCTGGAGAGCCGGTCCCTGTTTGCGGTTCAGCTTACGATCGGATTCGCCATTCTCGGCTACATCATGCACCGCTTCGACTATTCACGGATCACGTTCCTGATCGGCTTCGTCATCGGCCCGCAATTCGAACTGTCGTTGCGACAATCGATCATCATAAGCGGCGGCGACATCACCGTCGTTGCCCAACATCCGCTCGCAATGGGCATCGTCGTTATTGCGATCGGCGCGGGCCTTTATTTCATGCGAGCATCGCGAGCCTGAAGCGCGCGACCTCAGTAGCGCCAGTTTGAACGCACCCCCACCACCATGGCATCCCGCCCACTCGCCCCGGAAGGATGCCACACGTAGGTCAGCACGGGTTGGACAGTCCAACCTGGAATGATTTGGAGGAGGTAAGTCAGCTCGAGGTTCATCTCGTAGTCCGGCACCACAGTTGGCGTTCCAGTCCAGGTGATTTGATCACGGGCGAATGCACGGACGCCATCCGAGAACTGCGCATACATGAGGCTCGCGCCGAACTTGTCGTCCGGCCGACCGGCGACCATCCCCGCGAAGACGATCCCACCATCGGCGAACAGACTGATGTCGTTGCGATCCGACGGGCTGAGGGACAAGCGGGCAAACACCGAGATGCCGCTATCGGCTTCGCCGCCCTTTGGCCGGTAGAGCTGCTGTTCGAGGACGCCGTAGAAGCCCCAGTTGCCATGGCGCTTCGCGGCGTCGCCAGACCCGCCGGGATCGGCGAGCAGCGAGCCGTCATCGGCGAAGCGCCGGTCCTCGAATGTGCCGAAGTGCGCCCAGCCTCCGAGTTTGAGCGTGCGGGCAAGTCCTGTGTCGAGTTTTCCCTGGTTGCTTCGGTATTGCGCTTCAGCGATCGCGAGCGGGGGGTCGGAAACACGAAAATTCAGGCCGTGACGGTTGCGGATCTGCTCGTCGCCGGGCCCTGGACCAGCGGGATCGCCGTTGTACATCGCAAGCAGCAGAGTCACCTGCTCCGAAGGATCGACCTTCAGCCTGACACCGGGCGTCGAGAGAGGATATGTCGGTCCGCCGCTCGGCGTGTTTGCCGCGACGATCGTCGGCCACCCGCCCTGAAGGAACAGCCCATTGAGGCCGGAGACGAAGAACTCGGTGTCCGCCGTGAGCTGGCCGAACCTGAAACTCGCGCGCTCGTCCCAGAACTTCTGTTCGAGCCAGATTTCCGAAAGTCGCGTCGCGGGCGTCGCTTCGATTGACGAGATGGTATTGATGCCACCCACGTAGTCGCGACGGATGCGGCCCGTGTTGTGGATCGCGAAAGCGTTCGAATAGAACTGGAGACCGTTGAAGCCCGCGAGCTTGCCGAGGTCGATAGCGATCGACGCCTCGAGCTTGCCCTCGTCGATCGTGCCGCGTTTCTCGCCACCACGTATGTTTGCGAGGATGTCGTTGGTGTAGAGAAAATTGTAGGTGATGCCGCGCTCGGCCATCGATTTTCGGACGCCGCCGGGATCGCCATTGTTCGGCAGGCTCGTTGCGATCGTCGCCGCAGGCAAGCCGTCGGC
>LNEA01000312.1 GCA_001464855.1 Rhizobiales bacterium Ga0077530 | reverse complement strand
GGCTGCAGATGGAGCGCGATCCAATCGGCCTTCTGAGCCGTCGCGAGTCGCGCTGCCGTGCGGATGACAGTCTCCGAAATCGCATCGGTGCCGACGCAAACCAGAATGCGCTCCGCCGTTGGCCAAGGACCTTCGATGCCTTGCTGGCGTAATTGCGCCAACATTTGCTCGTCGACGCGGTCGGCGGTGCGACGCAATGCAAGTTCGCGCAACGCCGTTAAATTGCTCGGACGAAAGAACTGATCGATGGCGCGGCGCGCGTTCTCGGGCAGGTAGACTTTGCCCTCCTTCAGCCGCTGGATCAGCTCCTCCGGCGGCAGGTCGACAACAACGATGTCGTCCGCTTTTTCGATCACCTTGTCGGGAACCGTCTCCTGGACGCGAACGCCGGTGATGCGCTCGACCACATCCTGCAGACTTTCCAGGTGCTGGATGTTGAGTGTGGTCCACACATCGATTCCGCTGCGGAGGATCTCCTCGACATCCTGGTAGCGCTTGGGGTGGATCAGACCCGGGGCGTTCGTGTGGGCAAACTCATCGACCAGCAGCAGCTTCGGGCGGCGCGCAATCGCCGCCTCGACGTCGAACTCCATCAGCGTGCGGCGGCGGTACGGAACCGGCTTGCGCGGCAGCACTTCTAGACCGTCGAGCAGCGACGCCGTCTCGGACCGTCCGTGCGTTTCGACGACGCCGACCACGACATCGACGCCATCGGCCTTCTGGGCCCGCGCCGACGTCAACATGGTGTAGGTCTTGCCGACACCCGGCGCCATACCGAGAAACACCTTGAGCTTGCCGCGACTTTCCTTCGCGGCAAGCTCGAGCAGCGCCTCGGGTGAGGGGCGCCTCTCGTCGGTGGATTTGGTGCTGGTATCGGCCATCGCTCCCTATCCGGCGCCTTCGGGGCGCATCGCGTCAAGCGCAAGGTTCAACTGCAGGAGGTTAACGCGTGGTTCTCCCAAGAGCCCAAGGGCGGGACGCTCGATCGCGGCTTCGACCAGCGCGCGAATTTGGGCCTCCGGAATCTTCCGGGCGCCGGCCACACGCGCAATTTGCAGTGTCGCGAAGGCCGGCGAAATGTGCGGATCGAGCCCGCTCGCTGAGGTCGTCACCGCGTCGGCGGGTATCGTGGTCGCTCCGGCCTTGCGCAGGGTGGCCACGTCTCCCTCGACCCGCTCGATCAGTTTCTTGGAGATCGGCCCGAGGTTCGAGCCGGACGAATTGGCGGCATCGTACCCCTTCTCGCCGGCGGACGACGGACGCGGCCAGAAGTACCGGTCCGACGTGAAGGACTGCCCGATCAGCTTGGAGCCGACGATCGCATTGCCTCTATTGATGAGACTGCCGTTGGCTGACGAGGGCAACGCGACCTGCAGAAGGCCGGTCATCGCGAGCGGATAGGCCACGCCTGTAAGCAGCGTGAAGATCGTAATCATAGCAAGTGCGGGTCGCAGTTGCGCAAGCATGACGGGTTGCTTTCAGACGAGATGGAGGACAGTGACGATGATATCGATAAGCTTGATCCCAACGAACGGCACGATGAGCCCGCCGAGGCCGTAGACCAGCAGGTTGCGACGAAGCAATGCTGAGGCGCCAATGGGGCTGTAGCCGATGCCTTTGAGCGCGAGCGGGATCAGCGCGACGATGATCAGTGCGTTGAAGATGACCGCCGAGAGTATGGCGCTCTCCGGCGTCGAGAGGTGCATGATGTTGAGCGCACCGAGCTCCGGGTAAGTGGCGAGGAACAGCGCCGGGACGATGGCGAAGTACTTGGCGACATCGTTCGCGATCGAAAATGTGGTCAGTGAACCGCGCGTCATCAAGAGCTGCTTGCCGATCTCCGTCACTTCGATGAGCTTTGTCGGATTGCTGTCGAGGTCGACCATGTTGCCCGCTTCGCGTGCGGCTTGGGTGCCGGACTGCATGGCCACACCGACATCCGCCTGCGCAAGTGCTGGCGCATCGTTGGTGCCATCACCGCACATGGCGATGAGGCGGCCCTTGGCCTGCTCGGCCTTGATGTACGCGAGCTTATCCTGCGGCGTGGCTTCCGCGATGTAGTCGTCGACGCCTGCCTCGGTGGCGATAGCGGCGGCGGTGACCGGGTTGTCGCCGGTCACCATCACGGTCTTGATGCCCATGGATCGTAGCGCCGCAAATCGTTCCTTGATGTCGGGCTTCACCACATCTTTTAGGTGGATGACGCCGAGAAGTCGTTGGCCATCGGCAACGGCAAGCGGCGTGCCGCCAGACCGCGAGATGATCTCGACGGACTCCCGGAAGGCCGCGGGTGCCGTGTCGATCGTGAGTGATATCGACTTCAGGATTGCATCCACCGCACCCTTGCGGATGCGGCGGTCATCGATATCGACGCCGGAGATACGCGTCTGCGCCGAGAACGGGATGAATTGAGCATGCCGCTCCTTGGCGTCCGGCTCCGCCTGGCCATATTGCCCTTTGGCAAGCGCCACAATCGAGCGCCCCTCCGGCGTCTCGTCGGAGAGCGAGGACAGCAACGCGGCCGCGGCCACATCGCGATCCGTTAAGCCAGGCGCGGGAATGAATGCCGTCGCCAGCCGGTTGCCGTAGGTAATCGTGCCTGTCTTGTCGAGGAGCAGCGTATCGACGTCGCCCGCCGCTTCGACAGCGCGGCCCGAGGTTGCCATCACGTTGAAGCGGATCAACCGATCCATACCGGCGATGCCGATGGCAGACAGGAGCCCGCCAATGGTCGTCGGAATGAGCGTCACGAGAAGTGCGACGAGCACTGTCAGCGACAGTGCTGTCCCGGAATAGCCGGCGAGCCCCCACAATGTCGTGACGGCGATCAAAAAGATGAGCGTCATGCCTGAGAGCAGGATTGAGAGCGCCAGTTCGTTCGGCGTCTTCTGCCGCTGCGCGCTCTCCACCAGTGCGATCATCTTGTCGAGGAACGACGAGCCGCGCTCGGCCGTCACCCGCACTTTGATCCAGTCCGAGAGCACGACCGTACCACCCGTGACAGCCGACCGGTCGCCGCCAGATTCGCGAATGACTGGGGCGGACTCTCCCGTGATAGCGGATTCATTGACGGACGCGATGCCTTCGATCACCTCACCGTCGGCAGGAATGGTGTCGCCGGCCTCGACCAGAACAACGTCACCGATCTTGAGCAGATCCGCGGCTTTCTGCTGCCATTGCCCATCCTTGGAATCCTCGGGATGCAGCAAAAGCTTGGCGAGCGTCTCGCTGCGCGTCGAACGAAGCGCGTCGGCATGCGCCTTGCCGCGTCCTTCCGCGATCGCCTCCGCGAAGTTGGCAAACAGAACTGTGAACCAGAGCCACGCCGCAATCTGACCCGAGAAGAGCAGACCGCTGTTGCCCATCAATAGATCTCGGACCCACAACAGCGTGACGAGTAGCGCCACGACGGCCGTAACGAACATCACAGGATTACGCACCAGTTTCGCCGGCGCGAGCTTCGGCAGAGCGTCGAGCGCCGCCTGTCGCAAGATGACTGCATCGAGTAGCGGGATTGCCCTAGCGGACATGGGAGGTACTCCGTCAGAAAGTTTTGCCGGCGAGCATCAGGAAGTGTTCAACGATGGGCCCGAGCGCGAGCGCCGGGAAATACTGCAGACCGCCGAGAATCAGGATGACGCCGATGAGCAGGCCGATGAACAGCGCGCCGTGTGTGGGGAACGTCCCCGACGACGCGGGCACCTTTTTCTTGGCGGCCAGCGCTCCCGCAATCGCCATGACAGGCACGACGTAAGCGAACCGGCCGAGGAGCATCGAGATTCCGAGTGTGGTGTTGTACCAGGGCGTGTTGGCGGAGAGACCAGCGAACGCCGAGCCGTTGTTCCCGGACGCCGACGAGTAGGCGTAGAGGATTTCGGTCAACCCACGCGGGCCGGCGTTTGCCAGACTCTGCAGCGCCGTCGGCAACATGACGGCCGTCGCGGAGAAGCCGAGTATCGCGAGTGGCAGGATCAGCAAGGCCAGCATGGCGAGCTTCATCTCGCGCGCCTCGATCTTCTTGCCGAGATACTCCGGCGTCCGCCCGACCATCAGCCCTGCGATGAAGACTGCGAGGATCGCGATCGCGAGCATGCCGTAGAGACCCGAGCCGACACCGCCGGGCAGTATCTCACCGAGCTGGATCAGGAACAGCGGCACAGCACCGCCGAGCGGCATCAGAGAATTGTGCATGGTGTTGACGGCGCCGCAGGAGAGCGCGGTTGTCGCGACCACATAGAGCGCGGAGAGCGCCTGTCCGAAGCGGACTTCCTTGCCCTCCATATTGCCGGCAGCGATATCGACGCCAGACTTGGCGAGCAGCGGATTCCCCGACGTCTCGGCCCAATAGACGATAGCCGTCGCCGTGATCAGGAGCGCGTACATGGCGATGAGCAGCGCCGTGCCCTGCCGCCGATCACCGACCATGTGCCCGAACGTGAAAGTCAATGCGGTCGAGATCAGAAGCATGCTCCAGATCGAGAGTATATTGGACCACGCATTGGGATTCTCGAAGGGATGCGCGGCGTTCACATTGAAGAAGCCGCCGCCGTTAGTACCGAGCTGCTTGATCGCCTCCTGGCTCGCGACCGGCCCAAGCGCGATGGTCTGCTTGGCGCCCTCGAGTGTCGTCGCGTCGATACTGCCAGAGAGCGTCTGCGGCACACCCGTGAGCGCGAAAGCAATGGCGAGCACCACCGAGAGCGGCAGCAGCACGTAGAGCGTAGCGCGGGTCATATCGACCCAGAAGTTGCCGATCGTCTGCGCAGAGCTTCGAGCGAAGGCACGCGTGACGGCAATCGCCAGCGCCATGCCAGTGGCGGCCGACAGGAAGTTCTGTACGGCGAGGCCGGCCATCTGAACCAGATGGCTCATTGTCGTCTCACCGCCATAGGCCTGCCAATTGGTATTCGTGACGAAGCTCATCGCCGTATTGAAGGCGAGGTCGGGCGCAACACCGCTGAACCCTTGCGGATTGAGCGGCAACGCTGTCTGCAATCGCATGAGCGCGTAAAGGGCCACAAAGCCGACGGCGTTGAACGCGAGCATCGCCAGCGCGTAGTCGCGCCAGGACTGCTCCTTGTTGGATTTGATACCGGACGCGCCGTAGAACACGCGTTCGACAGGGACCAAAAAGGGCGAAAGGATCGTCTTCTCACCCTCGAACACGCGCGCCATATAGTGGCCGAGCGGCCAAGCGCATACCAGGACCGCGCCCAGTACGAGCGCGATCTGCAGCCAACCGATGAATGTCATGTGTCACCTTCCGAGGATCAAAACTTCTCGGGACGAAGCAGGGTGTAGACGAGGTAGGCGCCGAGCCCGATGGTGACCAGCAGTCCGATCAGGGGATCGCTCATTGTCACCCCCTAAAGCCGGTCGCAGAGTGCGACGTAGGCACCCATGAGGGCGAAGCCGCCGAGGCCGAGGGCGAGAAAGATAATGTCGAGCATGCTGCTCCTCCAGTTTCGTGTCGTGGAGGGCAGATTGCGCAGGAGCCGCATAAGTTATCGATTGTGAATTCCGTGCGCCGGTATAAGGACGACATAAAGATCGACTGAGCGCCCGCCGTTGTCGTCAGCTACCTGTAGCGCCGCCGGCCGTGTCCGGATTCGTAGGTCGTGCGTCGGATCCCAAAATGGCGAAAGTTACTTCGATGCACAGGTACTTGACGGTGCTTTCGATCGTCGAGGGCCAAGCAGAAGCCGATCCACGCGAAGATTGCGTGTTCGCCTGTGAATCACCTCGACAGCCTGTTGCGCTCGGTCGGCCTGCAGCCGTGGGCCGATCCACTATCGGGCGGAATTCAGACGAGGCGCCACGAATTATAACGTTTGTTCAATGATGTAGCGCTGCCCATCTTCATCCTCTCCGGCGCGCCAATACGCCGTTGAGATGTCAAACGGCTGGTTCCCGGCGAACTAACCAACATACCAAGCGCGCCAACTTGCCCGCTGGCGGCGACGCCGAAAACAGACTAGGCATCCAGATTCAAGAGATCTTTGGCGGCCAGCGCCCGCAACCCCGACATAGGGTCGGCGCTCGTCCTGTATTCGAAAAGCTTCCCAATCATGACCTTCCCCTCTGTCCATCCGGCGCTCGGGCGCTCCGTGCAGCTCGCCGTTTTGGAATCCAACACGGCGAGCCGCGATTTGCTGGTCTCGGCCCAGACCGGTTCCGGCAAGACGGTGGCGTTTGGACTTGCGATAGCCCCGACGCTGCTCGGAGCCGACGAACGACTGTCGCAAGCTGCGGAGCCGTTGGCCCTGATCGTCGCCCCGACGCGCGAGCTTGCCCTGCAAGTGCAGCGCGAGCTCGAGTGGCTCTATGCAGATACCCGGGCGCGCATCATTACCTGCGTCGGCGGCATGGACGTCCGCGCTGAGGCGCGCCAGCTCAGCCAAGGGGCCCATATTGTCGTAGGCACGCCCGGACGCCTGCGCGACCATTTGGAACGGCGCCGACTCGACCTGACCAAGCTTGCCGCCGTTGTACTCGACGAGGCCGACGAGATGCTCGATCTCGGGTTCCGCGAGGATTTGGAATTCATTCTCGACGCAACGCCCGCAAGCCGCCAGACGCTCCTGTTTTC
>LNEA01000311.1 GCA_001464855.1 Rhizobiales bacterium Ga0077530 | reverse complement strand
CGTTTGCCGCGCTACGCACACCCGCTTGTCGCCGGATGGCCCGTATGCTGAATTGCGGCTGATTGCGATACGCGGGCGAACACCCATATCGCGGCCAGACGGGTCGCGGAGGCCAGGAGCACGGTCATGCGCTACGACGATAAAGATCGCGAGAGCGACAATGTCGAGGATCGGCGTAGTCAGGGTGGCGGCGGCGGTGGCTTCCGCTTCCCGGGCGGTGGTGGTCGTGGCATCCAGATTCCGATGGGGCGCGGCGGTGGCGGCTTCAGCATCACCACGCTGCTCATCGTGGGCGCCATCATGCTGTTGTTTGGGCTCAACCCGCTCGATCTGCTGCGTGGTGGCGGCGGTGGGTTCGGCCTCCCCGATCTGCCGCAGAACCAGCGCATTGATCGGCAACCACAGCCGGGCGGATCGCCCTTCGAACTGCCGGGTCGCGGCAGCGCGCCCAGCTCGGCTGGCGAAGAAGAGGCCGCGAAATTCATTCGGCGAGTCCTGGCCGACACCGAGGATGTCTGGAATCGCATCTTCCAATCGTTCGGCCGCAAGTATGAAGAGCCGCGCCTCGTCATGTTCCGGCAGGCGACGAACTCGGGCTGCGGCACCGGCCTCGCGCAGATGGGCCCCTTCTATTGCCCGCTGGACAAGAAGGTTTACCTTGACCTGTCGTTCTTCAACGAGCTGAGCCGCCGATTCGGTGCGCCGGGTGATTTTGCGCAGGCCTACGTGGTCTCGCACGAGGTCGGCCATCACGTACAGATGCTGCTCGGCATTGCCGAGAAGGTGCAGACCGCCAAGCAGCGCATGTCGGAACGGCAGGCCAACGCGCTGCAAGTCCGCATGGAACTGCAGGCAGATTGCTTCGCGGGCGTTTGGGCGTCGCTCGCCCACCAGCTCAAGAACCGGCTGCAGCCCGGCGACGTCGAGGAAGGACTGCGCGCCGCCGCTGCGATCGGCGACGACATGATCCAGAAGCAGACGCAGGGTCGCGTCGTGCCGGAGGCGTTCACGCATGGCTCGTCGGAGCAGCGGGTCCGCTGGTTCCGGCGTGGATTGGACTCGGGCCAGATCCAGCAGTGCGATACCTTCAACGCGAGCGATCTGTGAGCGCTGACGCGGTGATGCCAGACCCGCGGCCGTCGGCGGCACCGCTGTCGCTCGTCGAGAGCGCGGGTTTCGAGGATTATCGCCTGCTCGACAGTGGCAACGGGCGCAAGCTCGAGCGGTTCGGTGAGATCGTGGTCGCTTGCCGGCGATGCCGTCTGGGCCGGCGCACACGCGACTTTCTCGGGTAATGATGACGAGGAAGCTGGGCGCTGGCGCCAGCAGCAGCCTGTGCCGGAAAGCTGGCCGGTGACGATCGACGGCGCGGTGACGGTCACGTGTCGGCTCAGCGCCTTCCGCCATCTCGGCCTCTTTCCTGAGCAATTCCCCCACTGGCAGTGGATGACGTCGACGCTGAAGCAGCACACCGGGCCGGAGCGTCCGCGCGTGCTCAATCTCTTCGCCTACACGGGCGCCGCCTCCCTCCTTGCTGCTCAAGCCGGCGCTGAGGTCGTGCACGTAGACGCGTCGAAGAAGGCGATCTCCTGGGCGAAGGAAAATCAGGCGACGTCGAAGCTCAATGATGCGCCGATCCGCTGGATGCTGGATGACGCGCGCAAGTTCGTTCAGCGCGAAGTCCGTCGCGAACGGCGCTATGACATCATCCTGGTCGATCCGCCGAAGTTTGGCCGCGGTCCCAATAACGAGACATGGGACCTGTTCATCGATCTGCCGGGGATGCTCCGTAGCTGCGCCGAGTTGGTCGCGGGACCGCGCAGCGCCATCATCGTGACCGCCTACGCCATCCGCGCGTCGTCGCTCATGCTCGATCAGCTCTGCCGCGAGGTGCTTGCTGACAAGCGTGGCCGCTTCGATAGCGGTGAGCTCGCGATCCGCGAGCAGGGCGGCGCACGCGCCGTGCCGACGTCCCTCTTTACGCGCTGGTGCGGCGATGACCTCGCGATCTGACCGCGGCGCGCCATCGTCGCGCGTCATCACCAGCCTGACGAACGATCGCGTCAAGCTCATCCGCTCCCTCGACATGCGCAAGGCTCGCCGGGACACGGGGCTGTTCGTTGCCGAGGGTGCTTCGGTGTTGATGGCCGCGCGCGAGAGCGGTTGGCGGCCGAACATGATCGTGCACGGTGCGGAGGCGCGTGACAGCCCCGCTCACCGCGGTCTTATCGATTGGGCTCTGCGTGAAGGCACCGAGGGCCTCGAAGTTTCGCACGCCGTCCTCGAGAAGCTCGCCGCGAAGGAGAACCCGCAGAATCTGATTGGCGTCTTCGAGCAGCGCTGGGCCGCGCTGCCGAAGGCGAAGACGCTTGCGAAATCGGCGCTGTGGGTGGCGCTCGACGAGATCCGTGATCCCGGCAATCTCGGCACCATCATTCGCACGATCGATGCGGTCGGAGCGGCCGGCGTCATCCTGGTCGGCAATTGCTGCGATCCCTATCAGCGCGAAGCCGTGCGCGCGACGATGGGATCGCTGTTCGCGGTGCCGATCGCCAAGGTCGAGCGCGTGGCGTTCATCGAGTGGGCAGCAAGCTGGCCCGGCGATCGCGTCGGCACGCATCTTGATGCCACCGCTGATTTCCGCGACGGCGCCTATGCGGGTCCAACACTGCTGGTTATGGGCCGCGAAGGACCGGGCATGTCCGACGAGGTGGCCGCTGTGTGCAACCGCCTCGTCAAGATCCCGATGGCCGGCACGCTCGATTCGCTCAACCTCGCCGTCGCGACGGCGTTGATGCTCTACGAAATCCGCCGGCCGACGTTGAAGCTGTGACTTCCCCTTCTCCCCGTTCTTCGTCGCGCTGGAAGCGCGCCTCTGGCGCGACGAGAAGGTCGGGATGAGAGGCGGCGGCAAGCTCCGACGTTTGAGTCTGCGGCCGCCCCTCACCCTAACCCTCTCCCCGCTCGCGGGGAGAGGGGACAGGTTGTGCGTGGTATTTCTGTAGCGATCGAAGATCGCGATGCAAGAATGCGAACCGGCGAGTCGGCCCCGCGGCGCCAGTAGCCGAAGGCGTTGGCGACCGCGGCAATCTAGAGACTCTCCAGTTCGTCGATCATGCCCTCGATGACCGAGAGGCCCTTGGCCCAGAAGGTCGGACTCGTCGCATCGAGACCGAACGGCGCCAGCAGCTCGGAGTGATGTTTCGATCCGCCCGCTTTCAGCAGATCGAAGTATTTGCCAACGAAGCCCGGATGCGCGTCCTGGTAGAGGCTGTAGAGCGAATTCACGAGGCAGTCGCCGAACGCGTAGGCGTAAACGTAGAACGGCGAATGGATGAAATGCGGAATGTACGACCAGAACACCTCGTAGCCGGGCTTCATCTCGACCGCCGGGCCGAGGCTCTCACCCTGCACCGACATCCACAGTTCTCCGATACGCTCCGGGGTCAATTCCTCGACGCGGCGCGCCTCGTGCAACTTGCGCTCGAAGGAATAGAACGCGATCTGGCGCACGACCGTATTGATCATGTCCTCGACCTTCTGCGCGATCAGCGCTTTGCGTTCACGCGGTTCGGTCGTCGCGGCGAGGAGCGCCTTGAACGTCAGCATTTCGCCGAACACCGATGCGGTCTCGGCCAGCGTCAGCGGCGTCGGCGCCAATAGCGGGCCCTGCGGTGCCGCGAGGACCTGGTGCACGCCATGGCCCTGATAGTTGAGCAGGATGTAGGGATGCGCCGATGGCGTCGTCGGATGCGAGAACGCGCCCGACGCCTTGCCTTCGCGCACCGGCGCGTCGATCCAGCCCTTGGTGAAGAACGGCCGCGCGATCTTGGCCATGTCCGGATCAAAGCCGGCGTAGGCGTCGAGCACGATGTTCTCAGCTTCCTTCCAGCTATAGACGTGCTCGGGCTTTTCGGGGAGCGGCGCGTTGCGATCCCAGTGAGCGAGCTTGTCCATGCCGAGCCACCGCGCCTTCATCGCGTAGTAGCGATGCGCGGTCCGCGGATACGCCGCACGCACCGCGTCGACCAGCGCGTCGACAACCTCGGGCTCCACGCGATTGGCGAGATGGCGCGAATCCGCGACGTCGGCGAAACCGCGCCAGCGATCGGAGATCTCCTTGTCCTTGGCGAGTGTGTTGGTGATCAGCGTGAACAGGCGGATGTTGCCCTGGAATACCTTCGACAGCGCCTCGGCCGCGGCTTTGCGCTTCGCGGAATCGGGATGCATCATGAAGTTGAGCGTCGGCTCGAGACTCAGCGGCTTCGGCTCACCCTCGACCTCGAAGCGCAATGCCGTCATCGTTTCGTTGAACAGGCGGTCCCAGGCCGAGCGTGACGTCGCCGACTTCTCGACGAACAGTTTCTCGAGTTGCTCATCGAGCTGATACTTCTTCTCCTTGCGCAGGTCCGCGAACCACGGCGCGTAGCGAACGAGATCGGGGTGCTTGAGAACGGCTTCAAGCGCCGCGTCGTCGATCTGATTGAGCTCCAACTCGAAGAACACGAGATCGGTCGAGAGTGCGGTGATCTTCGACTGGGTGTCGCCGAAGAATTTCGCGCGCGCGGTATCGGAGGTGTCGGCGTAGTAGAGAAGACCCGCATAGGATCCGATGCGCCCGACCACGTCCTGCAGCTTTTCGTAAGCCTTGACGGCTATGGCGAGCGCCGCGCCGTCCGTGCCGAGGCCGACGAGCTTGCCCTGGTAGGTGTCGCGGAGCCGGCGCGCTTCCTCGGCGGACCATTTGAAATCGCGCGCGAGTTCGGGTGCGTCTGTTCCGGCGTAGAGGTCGCCGAGATCCCATTCCGGCATCGGGCCGAGGGCGGTGTCGGCTGGACTCATGCGTTCGGTCTCCCTGATCTGTTGGCGTGTTCGCGGCCACAATGGTTAGAAGGCGGAGGGCTGGCAAGCGAATGACGGTTAATACAATTTTCACGCGCCCTTTCAGTCCATTAAGCCGTCGAAAATGGGGCCGCGCGAGCGCCGTCGCAAAAATCTTTCAAAAGTGAGCGTATCGAAACGATCCATTTACCGCGCTCGGGCACTCTGCCCCTCGTGAGTAAGTGTCTCGTGACGATGTGTTCGAAACTGGGGCGTGCCCCGAGCGGACCGCGCGAACGACTTACATGTCCGTAATCTGTTGCGTGAGTGCAGCCCGCCATGTCCAAGCGCGTCCTCGTCGTTGATGACGATCCAGCCCAGCGCCGCATCCTTGAAGAGATGATCAAGCGGTTGGGCTACGACGCCCGCACCGCGCAGGGCGGCGAGCACGCCCTCCAGATTCTCGAGGGTCCGGAAGGTCCGTCAATCTCCCTCGTTCTCCTAGATCTCGTCATGCCCGGCACCGACGGCATGACCGTGCTCGAGCGGCTCGGCTCGAAACCCGGCACGCCGCCGATCATCGTGCAGACCGCCAACGGCTCCATCGATGCCGCGATCGGCGCAATGCGGGCAGGTGCTGCCGATTTCGTCATCAAGCCGGCGAGCCAGGAACGGCTCGATGTCTCGATCAAGAGCGCGCTCAAGATCGAGGCGCTGCAGGGCGAAATCACGCGCATCAAGAAGAAAGTCGAAGGCACGCTGACGTTCGCAGACCTCGTGATGCGCGGCGACGCGATGAGCAAGGTCATCGCGCTCGGCCGCCGCGCGGCCGCGTCGAACATTCCTGTCTTGATCGAAGGTGAATCCGGCGTCGGCAAGGAGCTGATCGCTCGCGCCGTCCAAGGTGAGAGTGAGCGCGTCGGCCGTCCGTTCGTGACTGTCAATTGCGGTGCGATCCCCGAAAATCTGGTCGAGAGCATCCTGTTCGGCCACGAGAAGGGCGCCTTCACCGGTGCCGTCGACAAGCGTGTCGGCAAGTTCCAGGAGGCCGATGGCGGCACTCTGTTCCTCGACGAGGTCGGCGAGTTGCCGCTCGATGCCCAGGTCAAGCTCCTGCGCGCGTTGCAGGAAGGCGAGATCGATCCGGTCGGCTCGAAGAAGAGCGTGAAGGTCAACTTCCGCCTGATCTCGGCGACCAACCGCGACATGATCCAGCTCGTCAAAGAGGGCAAGTTCCGCGAGGACCTGTATTACCGGCTCAACGTGTTCCCGATCATGGTGCCGCCGTTGCGCGACCGCATCGGTGACGTACCGGAACTCGCGCGCTATTTCCTCGCCCGCTTTGCGGCGGAAGAAGGCAAGCGCGTCACGTCGATCAGTGCCGATGCGATGGACATGCTCGTCAGCTACGCTTGGCCGGGTAACGTCCGCCAGCTCGAGAACGCCGTGTTCCGTGCCGTCGTGCTGGCCGACAGGGCCGAGCTGACCGTCGACGAGTTCCCGCAGATCGCGGCACACGTCGAGGGCTTCCGGGCCGAAATCCCCGACGCGCCGGTCTACTACGATCCTCACCCGGCCTACACGGGGCCGGCATTGCTCGGGGCCGAGGACAGCATTCCGCGCACGATCGAAGTATCGCGCGACGGTGGCAGGAACGCACTCGGCATCCCGGCGGTCGACGATACCGGCGAGATCCGCTCGCTCGAAGCCATGGAAGCCGACATGATCCGCCTGGCGCTCGGTCGCTACCGCGGCCATATGACGGAGGTCGCGAAACGCCTCAACATCGGCCGCTCCACACTTTATCGGAAGATGCGGGATTACGGCCTCGAAGGCCGGGCCTGATATCGCACCCGTCGCATGAGTGGTGAAATACACGTCGGCCGGGCTCTATGCCCGGCCGAATGCGTTTGCGACCCCCGCTGATCGGTCGACGCAGGCTTGTGTTCCCCATTGGGGCCGCTAATCTCCGGCCCGACACAGGCACCGGAGGAGGATTTCGTCATGGCCAAAGGATATTGGATCGCCCACGTCAAAGTCCGCAATCCCGAGCGCTACAAGGATTACGTCGCGGCGAACGGCATCGCCTTCAAGAAGTATGGGGGCAAATTCATCATTCGCGGCGGCAAGCACGAGACGCGCTTGGGCGACGCAAGCAAGGATCGCCACGTTGTGATCGAGTTCGAGAGTTACGCTGTCGCACTCGCCTGTTACGACAGCCCGGAGTACAAGGCCGCGATCGTCATCCGCGACGAAGCGGCCGACGCGTCCGTGACGATTATCGAGGGCTATGAGGGCTGATCGCATTGATCGAAGATGAAGAGCCATTCCGGGATCCGAGCGTGCGGCGGCGGCGGCGGTTGTTGTTTCGCGAGCGCAAGGTGCCGGTGCGCCTGCTGGTGCCGAACTTTTTCACGCTGCTCAGTCTCTGTGCCGGCGTCACTGCCATCCGCATGGCGATCGAGGGCCGCTACGAGCTGGCGATCGGGCTGATCGTTGCCGCGGCCATCCTCGATGGCGTCGACGGTCGCCTCGCCCGCGCACTCAAGGCCCAGTCGCGGTTCGGTGCAGAGCTCGACAGTCTCGCTGACTTCATCAATTTCGGCGTGGCGCCGGCGATCGTCCTGTTCACCTGGGGACTTGGCGGGCTGAAAGGTTTCGGTTGGCTGGCCGTACTGCTGTTCGCCTGTGGCATGGGGCTGAGGCTCGCGCGTTTCAATTCCATGCTTGAGGTCGACAAGCCGAAGTGGCAGTCGAACTATTTTACCGGGATGCCGGCGCCGGCAGGCGCGATTACGGTACTGCTGCCGTTCTATATCGATGGTCTCGGCATCGTGGCGGTGAAGCAATTTCCGCTGTTTACCGCCCTCTACACGTTGGCGATGGCATTTCTCCTCGTCTCGACGATTCCGACATTCTCGGGCAAGCTGATGGGCGAGCGGATACGGGGCGAGCTGCTGCTGCCTATCATGACTGCGGTGGCGGCGCTCGTTGGGTTGCTCGTGACGTACCCGTACGGCACATTGACGGTCGTCACGCTCGGTTATCTCGCGACGATTCCGATCAGCTATCGCCGCTTCCGTTTCCTTCAGCGCGAGTGGGAAGTGCTGCATCCGACAGAGGCGGCGAAGGAAACCGCTCCTGGGGTGGGCGGCAGTGCGACGTCAGGCACGATGTCGCCGCCGGTCGCTGCCAATGATGCCGAGTTGGATGTCGATAAGCGTGGCGGGAGGACGTGAGGGCGAAAGCTACGTGTCTGCGCGGGTCGCCCTGAGCGACGACATCCTGCTTTCAACATTTCGGGTAGTGGAAGCGGCTGATGATGACGCTTCCGGGAATGGTGGTGAACGCCTTCGTCTCCATGATCTTGTTGGCGATGAGATAGCTGCGAAGCGCCGGCTTGTAGGAATCCAGCATCCGCTTTGTCGCATCCGGCGTGTTCCCGGCGTGAAACAACAGGCTTGCGCCCGGTTCGACGCACACCTTCCTCGCCGCGAGGAACATCGTGCACGCGGACTGGCAATGGCCGACAATGCGCATGCGTTCGCCTTTGGCGTTGAGCCTGGCACGATCAGCGGCGAATTTCTGAGTGCTGCCGCCTTTGCCCCAATTGGTCGACTCGGCGCCGAAAGCGGGTGCCGCCAACAGTGCCCCCAACGCAACCGTGATCGACAGTACCCTGATCCGCATTAGACACTTCCTTCCGCCAACTGCCAGAGTTCCGAACTCACTTCGTCTCGTCGGCTGCGCGATGGTAGATGTCGTCGGTACGCTCGATGTCGTCCTCACCGAGATAGCTGCCGATCTGGACCTCGATGATTTCGACTGGCACTTTGCCGGGGTTCTCCAGGCGGTGCCACTGCGTCGCGACGATGTAGGCGCTTTCGTTTTCGCGGACGAGCTGTTCGGTCTCGCCGATCACGACCTTCGCGGTGCCATGCACCACCACCCAGTGTTCTGAGCGGTGATGATGGCGCTGCATGGAGAGCTTGGCGCCGGGGTTCACGTGCAGCAGTTTGACCTGGAAGCGTGGGCCGACGCTCAGCGTCTCGAAGAAACCCCATGGCCGGTAATTGCGGACGTGCTGTTCGTGCTCTTTTCGGCCTTCGCTTTTCAGCCGCGCGACGATCTTCGAGACGTCCTGCGCGCGCGACTTGTCGGCGACGAGTAGCGCATCCGGCGTGTCAACGATGATGAGGTCCTTGACGCCGATCGTGGCGACCAGCGAGCGGTCGGAATGAACATAGAGGCCGGTCGAGTCGGCCAGGATCGCATCGCCGCGAGCGTAATTGCCGTCGCGGTCGTGTTGGGCAATCTCCCACAGTGACGACCATGACCCGACGTCGCTCCAGCCGACACCGAGAGGCAGCACCGCAGCAACCGTCGTGCGCTCCATCACAGCGTAGTCGACCGATATGCTCGGCGCCGCCGCGAAAGCGTTCGCTTCGAGCCGCAGGAAGCCCAGATCCTCGCGCGCATTGTCGAGCGCGGAT
The DNA here is from genome assembly GCA_001464855.1 of Rhizobiales bacterium Ga0077530. Lineage (GTDB taxonomy): Bacteria > Pseudomonadota > Alphaproteobacteria > Rhizobiales > Hyphomicrobiaceae. The sequence goes on along the minus strand of LNEA01000311.1, from coordinate 7,000 downwards.
TGCGCCGCGGTCAGGATGTCGGGTGCGAGCCGCTGCAACTCATCGATGAAGGTGCGAGCAGGCAGAACGAAGATGCCGCTGTTCCACAAATAGGTGCCGGCATCGAGATAGGTCTGGGCGGTGGCAGCATCGGGCTTTTCGACGAAGGCATCGACGGCGAAAGCACCGGCGTCACCGTCCGCGATCGCCGCGCCGCAACGGATGTACCCGTAGCCGACGTGCGGCGAGGTGGGCTGGATGCCGAACAGAACGAGGCGACCTTGGGCCGCGACCCGGGCGGCACGTTGAACCGCGGCGGCAAAGGCCGCTGAATCGTCGATGACGTGGTCCGACGGCATGACGACGAGGATGCCATCGGGGTCGCGGGCGGCGACGGCCAGAGCGGCCACCGCGATCGCGGGCGCCGTATTGCGCGCGATGGGCTCGAGGTAGATCGCCTCGGGCGTGATACCGGCGCGCTCGAGCTCCTCGCGCACGAGAAATCGGTGATCGTTGTTGCAGAGCAGGATCGGCCGCGCGAACCCGTCACCGGCCGGCAGTCGCCGCAAGGTCGCGCCCAGGAAACTCGGATCGGAATCGGCGAAAAAGCTGATGAACTGTTTCGGGTACATGGCCCGCGAAAGGGGCCACAAGCGGGTACCCGAGCCGCCCGAAAGAATGACTGGAAATAGCGTTCCCAAAATCGGTCACTCCAAACAGTCGCAATGACAGTGACCGCGTCGATGTCGCGGCCCCATCAATGAACAGGATCGGGCGATCCTGCGCAATCAATCATAACAGGACGCGTCGCCACGCCACGCTCAGCGGACGTCGGTCGTCGATCCGAGACGGGACGGCTCGGATCGCTCGATCGTGATGCTACTTCAAGCTGCCGCAGAAACGCTGAATGCGGGTGCATGCATCTTCCAGCACATCCAGCGAACTCGCATAGGAGATGCGGAAGAACGGGCTCAGCGCAAACGCCGCGCCATGAACCGTCGCCGCACCTTCGTCCTCGAGCAGCGCAGTGACGAAATCCTCGTCGTTGTTGATCTTCTTGCCCTTCGGCGTGGTCTTGCCGATCGCGCCTTCGCAGCTCGGGTAGACGTAGAACGCGCCCTGCGGGGTCGCGCACTTGAGGCCCTTGGCCTGGTTGAGCATCGACACCACGAGGTCGCGGCGCTCGCGGAACGCCTCGTTGTTCCTGGGGATGAAATCCTGCGGTCCGTTCAGCGCTTCGATGCCGGCCCACTGCGAGATGGACGACGGGTTCGAGGTCGATTGCGACTGCAACTTGCGCATGGCATCGATCAGCGGCTTGGGGCCACCGGCGTAGCCGAGCCGCCAGCCGGTCATGCAGTAGGCCTTCGAGAAGCCGTTGACCGTGAGGGTGCGCTCGTAGAGGCCCGGCTCGACCTGCGCGATCGTGAAGAACTCCAGGCCGTCGAAGATCAGGTGCTCGTACATGTCGTCAGTCAGCACCCACACGTGCGGGTGGCGCATCAGCACGTCGGTCAGCGCTTTCAGCTCCGCGCGCGTGTAGGCGGCGCCGGTCGGGTTGGACGGCGCGTTGAACATGAACCACTTGGTCTTCGGCGTGATCGCCTTTTCGAGCGTCTCCGGCTGCAGCTTGAAGCCGTTGGCGAGCGTGCATGGGGCCTCGACCGGCGTGCCACCACCGAGCAACACGATGTCGGCGTAGGACACCCAGTACGGCGCCGGCATGACGACCTCGTCGCCGGGGTTCAGCGTGGCGAGCAGTGCATTATAGAGCACCTGCTTGCCGCCCGTGCCGATCGAGATCTGGCTGCGGTTATATTCGAGGCCATTCTCGCGCTTGAATTTGCCGCAGATGGCGTCCTTGAGTTCGGGAATGCCGTCGATATCGGTATAGCGCGTCTTGTTCTCGCGCAGCGCCCGGATCGCGGCTTCCTTGATGTTGTCGGGCGTGTTGAAATCCGGCTCGCCCTGGCTCAGGACGATGATGTCTTTGCCTTCGGCGGCCAGAGCGCGCGCTTTGGCCGAGATCCCCATGGTTTGGGACATTTGTATTCGGTTCAAGCTGTCGGCGAAAAAGCCCATGGCGCGGCATCTCACTTTGGATCGGTTGCGTGGTCGGCCAGCCTCATGCCGGCCCGGCGAAGCGGCGCGGACGTTAGGCCGCAGGGCTAGCGAGCGCAAGCCGCGATTGGCCCGGAACCGGGAAAAAACGCCGTGTCGCCCGATCCCGGATTTGGGCCCTGTTTTCCAGCCCGAGAATTGGTTTTGACAGGGCCGGGGCACGCGTGGCAATGAGCAGGCCCGAAAACACCCTATTTCCGCCACCGCGGCGTGAGGCCAGCCATGTCGATAAAATCCGAGCGCGGCACTAAAAGGACGTGCCAAAGCGCATCGTGCGGCTCCAGATTCTATGATCTGAACCGTGATCCGATCGTGTGCCCGATCTGCGGCACTGTTTATGAGATGATGACGAGCGCCGCAGTCGGGGCACTGGCTCCGGCGGCCGAGAAGGCGCCGCGCCGTCCCGCCAAGAAGCCGGAAATGGCCGTCGTTCCGGCGCCGGGCGATGCGCCCGATGTCGAGGCCGATGACGCCTTGGCGGAAATCGAAACCGACGACGAGGCGATCGAGGACGATGACGACGAGACCTTCCTCGAAGCCGAGGAAGAAGACGGCGGCGACGTCAGCGGGATCATCGGCGGGCCGGTGAAAGAGGGCGACGAGGAGCCGTGATCGCTCCGCCGTCTTCCGTCTCGGCACAACTGTGACGTGGTAGACGCCGGAGGGCCTGCGGATTGGCGGGCCTCTAGCGGAGCCAAGTAACTCTGGGGCGTACGCCCGCGGGAGGGTCGAGTGCCGGTAAGTCCGCGGTCGCCCTTCGAGATCGGCGGCCAGCATGTGGCGGCTGGCACGCACGCGTTGGTCGATCTTCCGGTTTCAAAGCTCTCCAACTATACGCCGATCACGCTCCCGGTCCATGTCGTCCATGGACTCGAAGGTGGCCCGACGATGTTCATCTCGGCGGCCGTTCACGGCGATGAGTTGAACGGCGTCGAGGCCATCCGTCGCGTCTTGCGCTTCGTGCAGCCGACGGCCTTGCGCGGCACGCTGTTATGCGTCCCGATCGTCAATGCTTACGGCTTCATCGGGCGCTCGCGCTATCTGCCGGACCGCCGCGATCTCAACCGATCGTTCCCTGGATCGGCGAACGGCTCGCTGGCCGCCCGGCTCGCGCACATCCTGCTGTCGGAAGTCATTCGGCGCAGCAACTTTGGCGTCGATCTCCATACGGCTGCGGTGCATCGGGTCAACCTGCCGCAGATCCGCGCCGACTTTGTCGAGCGGCCAGGGTGTCGTGCCCTTGCCGATGCCTTCGGTGTTCAGGTTGTGCTGGAATCGCCGGAACGGAATGGCTCGCTCCGGGCAGCGGCAGGGCTCGCGGGCGTCGATGTCCTGGTCTACGAGGGCGGGGAAGGACTGCGCTTCGACGAGTTCGCGATCAAGGCGGCAGTCGAAGGCATCGGCCGGATCATGGTGTCGCGCGGGATGCTGGAATTGCCGGGCGGCGACATTGAGCAAGCGCCAGCCGAGATGCGCCGCGGCCCGGTATTCGCTGACGCATCGAAGTGGGTGAGGGCGCCGGACGGCGGCGTTTTCCGCAGTGCCCGACGCATTGGGCACGCCGTGAGCGATGGCGACCTCCTCGGCTGCGTGGCCAACCCCTATGACGAAAGCGAAGTCGAAGTGCGTGCACCGTGCCGCGGCATCATCATTGGCGCGACAACGCTGCCGATCGTGAACATGGGCGATGCACTGTTCCACATCGCCTGGACGCGCGAACACCAGCGCCAGCGCCAGCGTGCGGCGCGGGCGCCGGCCCCCGATTTGGCGTCCGAGCCCGTCATGGACGAAGACGAGATCATCTGACACCCGAGCGAGATCGCGCGGCGCAAGTGTGTCTGCGCGGCAACCCCAAGCGCAGTTATCTGCATTACCATCGCGCCAGCGGGGCGCATCCGCCACATTTGATCCCCAGCAACCTTTGGGCGACGCATTGCCGAAGGTCTGCTTCCAGAGAATATACAGACGTCGTGCATCCTCGCGCTGAGTCGCGAGCGAATCCGAGACACGTTGATCGATTTGGGGGAGATGATAATGTTGCTGAGGTCATTTGCTATGACCGCGTGTCTCGCGTTGGCGGCTTGTTCGTCGACGAGCACGGGCGGTGATCCGTTCATGGCGACGAGCGCGACCGGCACCGAGGGTGGGCAGAAGGAAAAGAAGGCGGCGCAACTTGCCCAGTGCGCTCAGCCCATCGGCACGGTTTCGCTGGTCGAGAAGGAAATTCCAGCGCTGGAAGGCACCGGTTTGACGTCACCGACGACGGTGATGCGCCTGATGATCACCCAATCGAATTGCTTTCAGATCGTCGATGCGGATCATCCGGCGCGGAGAGGCAAGCGTGGCGCCCAAGCCGACTACTTCCTCACGGCTGACGGAAGCGTCGGGCGATTCCTGCCGGGCCAGTTCGGGCAGGTCGCGAGCGCGGTGTCGGTCAAGATTCAGGAAGCGCAGGTTGCGATCTATCTGACCAATGGCAAGACGGGCGTTCAGGTCGCCGCGGCGACCGGCAAGGCGTCGACGGCCGATGCCGGCTTCGACTTCTCGCGCACGACCTGGGGCGGCGGTGGTGGTGGCGGTGCGTATGCCAATACCGAAATCGGCAAGACCATTACGGCGGCATTTGCCGACGCTTACGGAAACCTCGTGAGGCAGGCTCAGGCGCAGCCGCAACAGGTGGCACGCGCCGTTCCGAAGAAAAAATAGGACGTAGCTGAGGCACGCGGAACAGCTCGACCGCTTCGACGGGTCGCCTTACAGGGCGGCCCGTTCGAGTATCAGGAGCGTTGCTGTCGCGTCGTCGCGAGCGTCCGGCGGAAGAGGTGATCGCGAGACTTCGCGCCAGATGCCGGGGTCGGGCTCGGGGAAGGTCACATCGCCATCGGGGCGCGCGTGGATTCGGGTGAGATAGATCCGGTCGGCGAGAGGCAACGTCAGCGCAAAAATTTCGGCGCCTCCGATCACCATGATCTCGTCGACGCCGCGTTCCGTGGCCTTTCGGCGGGCGATGTCGAGTGCGTCGTCGACGCTCGCCGCGCGCTCGGTGCCCCCTGCGCTGAATCCGGCATCACGGGTGACAACGATGTTGTCGCGGCCGGGAAGCGGCTTGCCGATCGAGTCGTAGGTCTTGCGACCCATCACGACCGGCTTACCGATGGTGAGCCGCCGGAAAGTCTTGAGGTCGGACGGGACGTGCCACGGTAAAGCGCCGTTGCGCCCGATTACGCCATTCTCGGCGACAGCTACGATCAGTGAGATTTTCAATCTACTGCGACCACCCTTGTTTCGGCTCCTGTACCGGCTCCCGCCGTTTTGTCGAGGCCGTTTGGATCGCGGCTTGGCGCCTGAACTCAAAGCCGCACTTCTTTTGGATCGCGACCTGCTCGATCGTTTCGAACTCTCCCTTGAGCCGGGACAACTCCGCCGTGTTCTGGTCGTTGCCGCCGACCAGGAATGCCGCTGGCCAGAACACGACAATGGCGACCCCGGTCACGATCGCGTCGTTCGTGGCCTTCTGATCCTGGACACCGGAGAGTTGCGCAACACGTGCTGAAATGCGCTGGGCCTCCAGCGAAAGCTGATCGCAACCATAGGCGCTGAACTGGAGTGGCGAAACATACTGCGGGCCGATCTTGTCGGCGGTGGACGCGCAGCCGGCCAAGGCCGCGAACAGGCCAGTGGCGGCAATGGATCGGACGAAAACATGCATGTTGTGCTCCCCAGCATCCCAACAGCGCCGAGCCGAGCATCAATTGCGTTACCGGAGCAATCCCGGCCTGTCGCTCCAGCGCTCAAAGCTGTTAGGCTGCGGCAAAACCACAACAGTTCGGCCGCAATGAAAGCCGAATTCCCGGAATGCGAAGATGAAACATGTCTCGGTCATCCAGCACACGCAGTCCGAATGGCTTGGCCAGATCGAGGATCATCTCGAAGGCCGCGGCATTCGATTCGGCTATTCCCGGCCGTTTACCACGGGCGGATCGATCCCGGAGCCGACGGTGGTCGGTGATGGCCTGATCCTGCTCGGTGGCGGGCCGTGGAGCGCACGCCCCGACAATGAGCGGACGCTGCCGACGCTCGACGCAGAGATACGGCTGGCCCGCGCGTGCCTGATGCTCGGCAAACCGGTCATCGGATTCGGTCTGGGCAGTCAGATTCTGGCGTTGGCGGCGGAGGGCGGCATCGCTCAGGCACCGCTCGCGCTCACGGTCGGCGAGGCCGTTCGGGTGGGGGAGGGGGCACTCGGCGGACTGCTGCCGGCGCGCTTTCCGAATGTGGTCTACATGCGCGATCGCCCGCGCCCGCCGGATTACGCAAGCATCCTCGCCGTTGATGGCGACGGGCATCCGGCGCTGTTCCAGATCGGCCCCAATGCGTTCGGGTTCAGTGGCCACCCCGGCGTCCGCCGCGCGATGATCGAGGATCTCGTGATGGAATTCGAGGAGGCGCCGGCGGACGCCGCCGCCGGTCTCGACCAACTGACCGCGCTCGGCACCGCGATCGACGACGCGCTGGTGCCGATCATGGCCGGGCTCGTCCGTGCCACCGGATGGATGGCGGACTGAGCGCACTCAAGCTGGAAGCGCGGCAGCCTTGAAGTGCGGCAGCGCTTCGCAGCGCGCGGTGAACTTCTCCATGTTCGGCGCCTTTTCGGCGAGCCCGAGGTTCGGGCGCACGAGCTTGGCAAACGTGAAGCCGACGGCGGCGGTGATGTCGGCCTGGGTCATTTTATCCGTACCGGCCAACCAGCCGCCATCGCCGAGCTTGGCGGCGATCGCGTCGAGGTAGGTGAAACCTGCAATGACCTGCGCATCGTTATGGCGCACCCACGGCGTGTGAACTTTTTCCGCCGGGCGATGGCGGTATTCGTAGGCCGACCACACAGCCTTATCGACCGCAC
>LNEA01000310.1 GCA_001464855.1 Rhizobiales bacterium Ga0077530 | reverse complement strand
GACGGCAGAGACGAGATACTCGGACGGTTCAGCGACCTGGAGCCCATCGGCGTGGTCGATATCGGGTCTAATTCCGTGCGTCTCGTTGTCTACGAGGGTGCGGTGCGCAGCCCGGCGCCGCTCTTCAACGAAAAGGTTCTGTGCGGGCTCGGCCGTACCGTCGCCTCGACCGGGCGCCTCGACAACGATGCCGTCGAGCGCGCGATCGAAGCGCTACGCCGGTTCCATGCGATAAATCGCGTGCTTGGCGTGAAGAACGTGCGCGTCATCGCGACCGCTGCCGTACGCGAAGCCTCGAACGGCCCGGAATTCATCGCGCGCGGCGAACAGGCCATCGGCGCACCCATCGCGGTGCTGTCGGGTGCGCGCGAGGCGGCACTTGCCGCCAGCGGCACACTGATGGGATTCCCGCAGGCCAACGGCATTGCCGGTGACCTCGGCGGCGGCAGTCTCGAACTCATCGACATTGCATCGGCCCGATCGACTGCGGCGACGACCCTGCCGCTCGGTGGTCTAAGGCTGATCGATACCTCCGGCGCCAAGCTCGACCGCGCTGTCGAAATCGTCGATGGCAGCCTCGCGGATGTGCCATGGCTGGCATCTGGTGAAGGCCGATCGTTCTACGCGGTCGGCGGTACGTGGCGGTCTCTTGCCAAGCTGCACATGGATCAGCGCAAGTATCCGCTCCGCGTCATGCACGGCTATTCGATTCCGCTGCGCGAGTGCATCGACTTCTGCGAGAGCGTTCGACGCGCCAAAAAGATCGCCGACGTACGCGGCATCGACGGTGTCGCCCGCGCCCGTCGCGAGGTTCTGCCCTAAGCCGAGCGACGTCGTGTTCTCCGTGTTCGGGGTGCGCGAGGGGCTGGTCTTCAGTCTGTTGTCGAACCTCGAGCGCGAGCGCGATCCGTTGATTGCGTTCTGCGAGGATCATGCGCGGCTGAACTCGCGTTCGATCGATCACGCGCGCGAGCTGTGTGCGTGGACGGATGCCCTGTTCGAGGGCCCCGGTCCGCGTGAGACGCCGGAGGATGCGCGCTTGCGCCATGCGGCGTGCCTGATTTCAGACATCGGCTGGCGGTCGCACCCGGATTATCGCGGTGAGCAGAGCCTCAATGTCATCGCGCACGCGGCACTCGGCGGGATCGATCACGAAGGCCGCATATTCCTGGCGCTCACCGTCTATTTCCGGCATGTCGGGACCGGCCGTATCAGCGGCGTCGAGGACGAGCTGCCGGTAGCGTTGAAGTCCCTCGTGTCGCGCCGTACCCTGAAGCGCGCCCGCATTCTCGGCGCCGCCATCCGCACCGCGCACATGCTCTCCATCGGGATGCCGCGCATCATCGACGAGACACCGCTTCATTACGAAAACGGCAAGCTGGTCCTGACCCTGCCGGCCTCCCATCGGGACCTCGACGGGGAGCGGCTGCGGCGCCGGTTCGACGTGCTGGCCGAACTCGTGGATCAGAAAGCCGAAATTCGGTACGCGCCCTGACGGACGTGAGCATTGGCGGAGGAATGGGCACTGATCGCTGTATAAAACCGTTGCCCCCACCAAAAATGGCGCGAAGTTGCCGGAATCGGGCGATACTGCAACTCGCAGCGCTGGCCGGAATTGTTCAACAATTCCATCCGCGACCCAAAAGCGGCTTTCCGCCATTGTGGCAGGGAGCAACTATATTACATGGCGAGAGCTTATGCTTTCGTCGGGATATTCCCTTCCAGTGCCGATCAATCGGCTGATGCGCGGGCTACATGGCTGATGACCTCTATAAGGTCCTGGGTGTCGCCAAGGGGGCCCGGGATGACGAGATCCGCCGGGCCTATCGACGGCTCGCGAAGGAACTGCATCCCGACGTGCGGCCGGACGATCATGCTGCCAACGAGCGCTTCAAGCTGGTGACGGCGGCTTACGACATTCTCGGCGACGCGACCAAACGCCGGCGCTATGACGACGGCGAGATCGATTCCCAGGGCGAACCGGTGCGAACCTATGCCCGCAACGGCGCAGGCGCCGGAGCTGGTTGGCCCGGCGGCTATGGTGCCGGCGCGGGAGCTGGGGCTGGTGTTGGACGCGAGCCCGGAGTCGGCGACATTTTCTCCGATTTGTTCGGACGCGCTGCGCGTGGTTCCGGACCGGGTTTCAGCCTGCGTGGGCAGGATGTCCGCTATACCCTCGAGATCGATTTCCTGGAGGCGGTCGGCGGCGCCAAGAAGCGCGTCACCATGCCGGAAGGTGGCGTGCTCGATCTGACCGTGCCTGAAGGCGTCTCGGATGGTCAGGTATTGCGCCTCAAGGGCAAGGGCACACCCGGCCTGCGCGGCGGCGATCACGGGGACGCACTTGTCGAGATCCACGTCCGATCGCATCCAAAATTCAAACGTCTCGGCAGCGACATACTGCTCGACCTGCCGATCACGATCGACGAAGCCGTGCTCGGCGGCAAGATCGAGGTCAACACCGTGTCGGGCCGCGTGTCGCTGCAGATTCCGAAGGGCACCAGTTCGGGACGTATTTTCCGCCTCAAGGGCAAGGGTGTGCGCAACAGCGCCGACGGCAACGTCGGTGATCAGCTCGTGACGATCCGCATCGTGATGCCCGAAACCGTCGACGATACGCTGTCCTACTTCCTTGCGGAGTGGCGCCAGAAGCACGCCTACGATCCTGGGCGCGATTAGGCGCTCGCGCGCCCCTTCGCCTTCCCCGCGCCGACGACGTCGATCAGTTCGCGCAAGTGCGTGAGGCGCGCGGTTTTTGGTTTGTCATTGCCCTTCTCGATCTCGCCGGCCGCCGGAATGACGGCGCGCTTGAAGCCGAGCTTGTGAGCTTCGCGCAGCCGCGTTCCCATGTGCCCCGCAGGGCGCACGGCGCCGGAAAGGCTGATTTCACCGAAGTAGACGTCATCGGTTGCGAGCGGCGTATTCAT
>LNEA01000309.1 GCA_001464855.1 Rhizobiales bacterium Ga0077530 | reverse complement strand
TGTGGTTCCCCGTTGAGGGCATTGCCGCCAACGACGATGCGGTTAAAAACTATGGGGTTCGTGTTTTGTCTTTATTGTCATTTGTATTGAGAGATCGGGCCGACCAGAGCAAGTCGAGTAGCGCAGGGCCGATTGCCGCGCTCCTCGCGACGGCAGCTATTTTCATTGTCGCGATTTCTGCTCTACCCGCTTTTGCCTCGGCTCCGATCCGCAAGGTCGCAACCAACGGCGAGCACGTCCATCTCAACGTCGTCGTCAGCCGCGCCGTCACGCTCGCAACGGATGCGCGGATGTCCGAGATCCTGATCGGAAACCCCGAAATTGCCGATGTCGTCACGCTGACCGACCGCACACTCTATGTGCTCGGAAAGAAGATCGGCATCACCACCGTTTCGGTCCTCAACGATCAGAAGCGAATCTTAGCCGTCCTCAGTGTCGAGGTGACCTTCGACATCGATCCAACGTCCAGGTGGCCAGCGTCAACGGAAAGGTGCTGCTCACGGGTACCGTGAACGATGCGACGACGCTGGCGCGCGCCATAGCCATCGCCGAACAGTACGCCCCGGGCGCCGTGACCAACGGACTGACGGTGCGTGGCTCGCAGCAGGTTCTCCTCGAGGTCCGCTTCGTCGAGGCAAGTCGCGATTCCGCCCGCGATCTCGGCATCGCGTGGGATGCGGTCGGCAAGAGATTCGCGCTGTCGACGGGTATTACGGGCCTTGCTTCTAACAGCCTGCCGTTCGGCGCGGCGGTCGCCACACTTCTCGACGGTGGCACCAAGGTTGACCTACTGATCCAGGCCCTCGAAAAACGTGGCCATGCGCGTCGTCTCGCCGAGCCCAACCTCGTTGCATTGTCGGGCGACACCGCCAACTTCCTGGCCGGCGGCGAGTTCCCCTTCCCGGTACAGAACACCGCGGTCAACGGCAGCAATCTCCTCACCGTCGAGTTCAAGAAATTCGGCGTCGGCCTCGCATTCACGCCGACCGTACTCGGCGACGGCCTGATCAATCTCAAGATCGAGCCGGAAGTCAGCGAGATCGATCCAACGACGACACTCCGCGTCGGTGGCGTCGAGATTCCGAGCTTGAGCGTCCGCCGCGCGAAGACGACCATTGAACTCCGCGATGGCCAGAGCTTCGCAATGGCGGGGCTCCTACAAAGTGCGCAAATCAACAATCAGAGCCAACTGCCGTGGATCGGCCAGGTGCCCGTACTCGGCACTCTGCTCCGCAGCGCCGCTTTCCAAAAGAAAGAGACCGATCTGGTCATCATCGTCACGCCGCGCCTGGTGAAGCCGCGGCGGCCCGGCGATGCGCTGCCCGCGACACCACTCGACGGAAAATTGCCGGCCAATGATCGCGAGTTCTTCATCGGCGGTCGCAGCGAGATCAAGATCGGGAAGCCCGACCCGCTACGCGGCCATATCCTGGATCTCACCGCCGAGATCGCAATTTCCGATCGCAAAGGGGCGAAGTGACATGCGCTTGATCTTCCGCCCTCATCGCTCAGCACTTCTTGCCGGAATCGCAGCTCTCTCACTCGGTGGATGTGCAGAGAGCGACCTCCACCAGTATCTCGGTCACACCGATACGCTCACGGTCGGCGCTGGCAACGCGCAAGCCGCCAACAGGGCGATCCATGAAGTGGATCACTGGCCAGAGACGAGCCGCAGGACCCAGATCGATCTCGATGGCCGTCGCGCGGCGCTCGCCGTCAAGCGCTATCAGAGAAACGAGAGCCTCGAACCGAAGGGCCTCACCAAGCGCGACATCAGCATTTCCGGGTCGGAGACCGGAGCCGCCGTCAAGCAATAGCGAGGACGCGCGTCACAAGCGATTGGAAGTATCGAATCATGTTCGCGTTAAGAGCAGGTCGCCAGCTCAAGCCAGCCGGTAGTGAGGTCAGAAGGGTCGCGGTCGTAAGCCCGGATCAGGCGTTCCGCGCGCTTCAGTGCCGGAATCTCGCCCATCATCACGATTTTGCGATCGATGGTACCGATACTGCGAGTTATGAGGCGCTCTATCAGGCGCGACCTGTGCCCGACATCATTCTCGTCGACATCGATGCCGATCGCGCCGCGGCGATGGCGGCAATCGAGAGATGGCATGCCAACGGGCAGCCTGGCTCCATCATCACCTTCTCTCGTACGCTCGATGAGACGAGCCTGCGCACGCTGTTGCGGGTTGGCGTCAAGGACTGGCTGCCGCTCGATGCCGATGCTGCAAGCGTACTCGCCGCCTGCGAAGCGACCGCTAGCCGACCACGCGCAACACGCTCCGGCGACCTCGCATGCTTTGCCTTCATCCCGGCAGCCGGCGGCGTCGGCAATACCACGCTCGTCATCGAGACGGCATTCCTGTTGGCGCGGAGCGATCGCCCCCTCGGTCGCACGTGCCTCGTCGACCTGAATTTTCAAGCGGGCGCGCTCGCCGATCATCTCGGCGTGACGCCGGCATTCGATGTCAAAGCGCTGCTGAAGGATCCGGAGCGCCTCGACTCGCAACTTCTCGATGCAATGCTCGCGCGACATTCTTCGGGCCTCGCCGTGATGGCCGCGCCCAGGAGTCCGGCCGAGCATTTCCCGATCACCGCCGCATGCGTGGTGCGGGTGTTGGATCTGGCTTCGCAGATGTTCGATACGCTGCTGATCGACATGCCCCCGATGTGGATGCCTTATAGCGATCACGTGGTGGCCGGGTGCGATCGCGTCTTCATCGTCACCGAGCCCTCGGTTCCGGCCCTGCATCGGGCGCGGAGCATCGCTGAGGTGCTGCCGAAGAAGATGGTCGAGAACGCGCGCGTTCGCGTCATCGTCAACAAGTGGCGGCGAGAGTTCCTCGGCGCGGCGCTGAACAAGCGCGACGCAGAACAGGTTCTCAACGGCTACCTGGCTGGTTTTCTGCCGGAAGACGGCGCGCTCGTTCGCGACGCAATCAACCGTGGTGAGCAGTTGAACTTGCACGCATCGTGACCGCCGAGGCGATGCCTCAAGCGGTCCATCCATAGCCGAGGCTCGAACGGATGCGTTTCTCTCTGCGAGGTCGGGACATTAGCAACGGTGTTGCTGAAAACACCGTGAGCCTGGACGTCGACAGCGTGGCGCGAAGCGTATCCGCTATCGAGGCGCACGAGGGCGGGCGCTCAGCGCTCAACCGGCCCGAGCTTATTGCAGCAAAACTTCGTCTGCACCGAAAGTTGATCGACGAGATCAACCTTGCCCAGCTCGACCGCATGTCGCGTGCCGAAATTCGCCCGACGGTTCTCGGCCTGCTCGAGGCAAATGAGCGCGTGCCGCTCAATACCCGCGAGCTCGGCTTGTTCGTTGACGAGGTCATTGATGAGCTGACCGGTCTCGGTCCGCTCGAACCGCTGCTCAAGGACCCGACGATCTCGGACATCCTCATCAACACACACGAGTCTGTTTACGTCGAGCGCGGCGGCGTTCTCGAACCGGCAGCCGTACGCTTCAAGGACGAAGCGCACGTCCTGCGGATCGTGAACAAGATCGTTGCGGCCGTCGGCCGGCGCGTCGATGAATCCTCGCCTATGGTCGACGCGCGGCTTCAGGATGGCTCGCGCATCAATGCGGCGATCCGTCCGGTGGCCGTCGACGGGCCTCTCGTATCAATCCGCAAGTTCGCAAAACAGGCATTCGATCTCACCCGCCTTGTCGAAAACGCCACGCTGAAACAGCCGATGGCGGCACTGCTGCGCGAGGCGGTCAAAGGCCGCCTCTCCATGATGGTCAGCGGGGGCACAGGCAGCGGCAAGACGACACTGCTCAACGCCCTCTCTCGCTTCATATCGAACCGCGAGCGCATCATCACCATCGAGGACGCTGCCGAGTTGCAGCTCCAGCAGCCGCACGTCGGTCGCCTCGAAACCCGCCCACCCAATCTGGAAGGCAAGGGCGAAATCCGCCAGCGCGAGTTGGTCAAGAACGCGCTGCGCATGCGGCCGGATCGCATTCTCATCGGCGAGGTTCGCGGCGAGGAAGCGTTCGACATGCTCAACGCGATGAACACGGGCCACGAGGGCTCGCTCACCACCATTCATGCCAACAGCGCCCGCGATGCGATCGCAAGGCTCGAGCAAATGGTCGCCATGGCCGGATTGAACATGTCCGAGCACGCGGTGCGGGCGCACATCGCCTCGGCCATTCGGATCATCGTCCAGATGCAGCGCCTTCACGATGGGCAACGCAAGATCACGAGCATTCACGAGATCACGGGACTGGAAGGTTCGGTGATCCAGATGCAGGAGTTGTACAGGTTCGTGCGCACGGGGGCGGATCAAGCGGGCGCGATCAAGGGCGAGTTTCGCGCCACCGGATTGCGGCCAAGTTTTCTCGAAGCGCTCGTCCTCAATGGTGCCAATCCCGACGAAATCAACCTGGATCCGGGGAGGCCGCTGTGATCCAGGCACTCGCCTCACCGCCGGCGATGTATTTCGTCATTTTCGCCTGCTATCTGCTCGCGATTCAGGGCGTCGTGGTCTCCTACGCGCGACACGCGTCGCAGCGCAATCTCATCAAGTCGCGTCTTCAAACCGGCCTCGACACGGCTCGCCATGCACGCCCCGCATCGGGCAACCGTAGCTCGTCGCTCCCGCTTCGGTGGCAGCTCACAAGCAGCGTTGTCCGCGCCGGATTGAGTCCAAAATCGCAGTTCGTACCGATCTGCGCGATCGGCGGCGGGCTCGCGGTGTTCGTGCCATTATTAGCGTTCGGGCTGCCGCCTTGGCTCGCTGCGTCGCTCTCGCCCGTCGCCGCCATCGTCGCGCCAATCATCGGCCTCAAGATCATGCGCATCCGCTACCTCAGAGCGTTCGAGGCGCAGCTCCCCGAGGCCATCGACACACTTATCCGCAGCCTGCGGGCCGGCCATCCCGTATCAGCGTCACTTCGATTGGTCCGCAATCTCCCCGCGCCCATCGGCGAAGCTTTCGCCATCGTCAGCGACGAGGTGACATACGGACTCGATCTCGAAACGGCGATGCGGAACATGCAGGTGCGCGTCGACCAGCAGGATGTGGCGCTGCTCGTTTCAGCGATCAGTCTGCAGGTGAAGACGGGCGGCAACCTCGCTGAGCTGCTCGATCGCCTGTCCAAAGTGATCCGCGAGCGCCAGCGCATGCGCCTCAAGGCCCGCGCCCTCTCCGCCGAGGCCCGCTTTTCGGCAATCGCGCTCAGCGTCCTCCCCATTCTGCTCTTCACGTTGCTGCAGTTCATTGCGCCCGGCTTTTACGGAGGCATCTGGAAGGACTGGCTCGTCGTCCCCGCACTGTCTATTGCAGCCGTGTGGCTCGTCATCGGCAACGTCATCATGTTCCGGATGGTGAGGTTCGACATATGACCGGCATCGTCGACATGCTCGCCGCATATGGCCTTTCGCCACCCATCATGGTCGGCGCACTCATGTTCTTTGCGGTGTTCCTGATTCTGTTCTCGATCGTGCAGATCAATCAGCACCGCCGCACGATCCGGCGCCGCGCCGTCGCTTACAATCCGGTCTCGGAAAATCCACTCGACCCGATCGATCCCGACGCCGAGAGACTTTTCGCCATCGAACGTGCTTTTAGCCGGAGCCGTCGCGACAGGCTGTCCAAGGTGCGCGCGGACATGGTTCGAGCGGGATGGTTCGACACCGACGCCGTCGCGAACTATTACGGCGCGCGTCTTTTTCTCGGCGTGATCTTCGGACTTGCGGCAGCCGCCGTGCTGATGCGGTACAATACCGAGGCCGTACTGCCGCAATTCATCGCCGTAGGCGCGGGTGGCGCGGCTCTAGGCGCGTTTCTACCGCGCCTCGTCGTGGATGCGCGACAGCGTGCGATGCTGCGCCAATGCGAGCGTGGGTTCCCTGATTTCCTCGACCTGCTCGTCATCTGTGCCGAGGTTGGAATGCCGCCTCGCGCCGGCATCGAGCGCGTCAGCCGAGAGATCGTCCGCACCTATCCGTTTCTCGGCGCCAATCTGTTTCTGATGCATCTGCAGATTCGCGCCGGTCGGACGGTATCGGAGACGCTCGCCTCTCTCGCTGAGCGCGTCCGGCTCGACGAAGTCTCGAAGCTCGGCGCGCTGCTACAGCAGACCGAAGCACTCGGCACCAGTGTCGCCTCGACGTTGCGCACATTCAGCGAAGAAATGCGCGCCCGGCGGATGCTTCGCGCGGAAGAAAAGGCCCACGCACTCCCGGCAAAACTCGTGGTGCCGCTCGCCCTCTTCATTTTTCCAGTCATTCTCGTTGTCGTGTTCCTGCCCGTGATCGTGCGGTCCAGGTTCATCTTCGGTTAGTCACGGCGTTCTCAGGGAAACCGATCATGCGCAAAGACCTGATCCTCGGCATGTCCATCCTGACAGTCACCGCCGCCGTGGCCCTCGGCGGCTGCGGCGCCAGCCTCGACCAACTCACGAGCATGGCTGTCGAGAAGCCGGTCGAGCCCGCGTCATACGGCGTATGGCCATCGACGCGGCATCTCGACAGAGGAAAGTTCGCTTATCGTCAGGGTGATTTCGGGCTGGCGGCAGAGGCCTTCAGCAAGGCCGTCGAGGAGGAGAAGGACAACGCCGAAGCGTGGCTCGGCCTTGCCGCGTCCTACGACCGCCTCAAGCGCTTCGACCAGGCGCGGCGCGCCTACGACGTCGTCGTCAAGATCGTTGGGCACACGCCGACCGTCCTCAACAATCTCGGCTATCACTACTATCTCAAGGGCGACATGGATAGCGCGCGGCGTTCGTTCGACGCGGCGTTACGTGCCGACCCCAATAACGTCGTGGCGAAGAACAATCTGGCGTTGTTCTGGGCACCGACGCCGGCGTCCGATGTGCGCCCGCGCGATCGACTTTGAGCGTCAGTCCCAGCATGTCCGCAAGCGATCCGCCCCCCGTCGCACGTAGCAAGTCCGCCATCGGCCTCGCTCGGCGTTTAGAACGTGACGATCGCGGCGCGGCGCTGCTGCTGGCAACCGTGTTCATGCTGACGCTGCTGAGCGTCGTTGCCGTTGCCGTCGATTTTGGACAGGCGATGGTATTGAAGCAGAAGCTGCACAATGCCGCCGATGCTGCCGCCCTTGCCGTTGGATCGCGGCTCGATCTGACGGACACCGAGGCGAACGCGCTCGCACAGAACTTCATCAAAGCCAACTATCCGGATCTGGCACTGGGCACGCTGACGCAGTTCACGGTCACGCCGACCAATGTCGGTTACAACGTCCGCGTCGCAGCCAGTCTTCCGACCACGTTTCTGCGCGTGCTGGGAACCGAGACGTTGCAGCTTGCCGTCACCGCCGAAGTCACGCGCGATCTGCGCAAACTCGAAGTCGTCCTGGCACTCGACAATACTGGATCGATGACCACCAACGATCGCATCGGCAAACTGAGACGCGCCGCGAACAGCCTTGTCGACATTCTCTTCGACGAAGCCGATGTTTCGCCTCACGTGAAGATCGGATTAGTGCCGTTCTCCGGTGCCGTCAACCTGGGTCTCGGCGCACTTGGGCGCGGTTGGATCGACGAAACCGGCGCAAGCGCACTCAACCGCGAGGACGTCGCACTGCTGCCGACACGGCCATCATTGCTGCAGCTATTCCAATCCATGAACAACGTGCCCTGGGGCGGCTGCGTTCGCGCCCGCCTCGGCGGTCATGATCTCCTCGACACGCCTCCGAGTTTGGCGTCCCCCGAGACTTTGTTCACGCCCTACTTCGCGCCTGACGAGGCGGGCAACATCGTCGTCAATGGCAGCGGCAACAGCTATTTGATCGGCGACGGAACATTGCCCGCCCTGTATGCGCTGCAAGGCCTGACGGCTCCGCTCATAGCCAACGGCAACGGACCGAACTTCAACTGCGTGCAACGCCCGATCCAGCCCCTGACCAACGTCAGGCAGATGATCGCGGACGCCATCACCGCCATGCAGCCACGGGGCAGCACCGTAATTCCGGAAGGCCTTGCCTGGGCGTGGCGCGTGATCTCGCCCGGCTTACCCTACGATCAGGGCGCAGATTACAGCGACAAGTCGGTGACCAAGGTCGTCATCCTACTTTCCGACGGTCGCAACCAGGTAGAGCGCGGCGCGCCCTACAATTCCTTTTACTCGGCCTACGGTTTCGCCACCAAGGGGCATATCGGCCGGACCGATGGGTCGCAAACGCGCCAGGTTCTCAACGCCAAAACCGCGGCCCTGTGCAACAACATCAAGGCTGACAAGGACGGCAACCCGTCCACGGACGACATCTTCGTCTACACGATCGCCCTTGAGATCGACACCGGCAACGCCGCCGTCGATGCCGAAACCAAGAGCCTGCTCGAAGCGTGCGCTACCCCCGCGGCGCGCTGCCCCGGCCAGCAATGCTTCTACGACACGCCATCCAGCAACGAACTCGATCAGGTCTTCTCCAAGATCGCGATCGGACTTGCCGGCTTGCGGATCGCGAAATAGGTACCACCCGGAGCGTTCTTACGATGTCGAGTCTCGAAATCAGTGCGGCGACCTTGGCGTGCGTGCAGGCGGCATTCGTGTTCTGCGTCTGCTACGCGATCGTCTCGGATTTCACTCGGCTGAGGATCGCGAACTGGATACCAGCGACACTGACGGTGCTGTTTCTCGTCTACGCCGTCCTCAGGCTCGACGTCTCCACATTCAAGGATCACCTGATGCTCGCGGGGATCGTCTTCGTGGCGGGTTTCGTCTCGTTCGTTCTTGGATGGATCGGCGGCGGCGATGTCAAGCTGCTGACTGCGCTGACACTTTGGGCGGGGCCCAGCTACGGCCCTGATTTGCTCATCATGACCACACTCGGCGGCGGGCTCATGGCCTTCGCGCTGCTCCTGTTGCGCAACAGCGCTCAAGCGCGAATGCTGATGCCGACCGCGGCACCATTCAGGCGCATCCGCAGTTTCGCGGAGCGGGGTGTTTGCCCCTACGGTCTGGCGATGGGGACCGCTGCGCTCGTATCGCTGCAGCCAATGTTCATGCCCGCCACCTGACCCGGGTCTGAAAACACCTCCACCGATGGTGTTTCGAGAATTTGCGCGCGCGGTCAGGTTTTGACCCGTAAATTGTTCGGGTCATAGAAGCCACGAAGCTGAACCTCAGCCGCGAGCCGCTCACCCGCCACCTCAATCTCGTATCGACCGCCGCGTACAAAATCCGCGTCCGCCAGCCCCGATGCGCACTCGATGTAGCCCATACCGAGCGGGCGCCCCACCGTATGTCCGAACATGCCGGACGTGATGCGTCCGACAAGCTCGCCGTCACGCCAGATTGGCTCATTGTGGTAGAGCAGCGCGTTCGACTCGGTCAATGCCGCTTGGACCAGACGTCGACGAAGGCCTTTCTCTCGCTGTCGGAGCAGCGCGTCGCGGCCGATGAACGGCGCCTTTTTATTCGAGGCTACGGCGAATCCCAGCCCGGCATCGAGTGGCGTATCCTCGTCGGTAATGTCATGCCCCCAGTGACGGTATCCCTTCTCCATCCTGAGAGAATTCATCGCGTGATAGCCCGCCAGCGCAAGTTCGGCCGATGCGCCGGTCTCGGCGATCGCATCGAACACGCCCTGAGCGAATTCGGTCGGAATATAAAGTTCCCAGCCAAGCTCGCCGACATAGGTGATGCGGCTCGCACGTACGCGCGCATACGCCAAGTCAATCACCTGCGACGTCGCGAAGGGGAAGGCGTCATTGGAAACGTCGGTATCGGTCAGTTGCGACAGCAGCTCTCGCGACCGCGGCCCCATCAGCCCAAGCACAGCATAGCTCGACGTCGCGTCGAAAGCGACGGCGCGCGCGTCGCTTGGAATATGCCTTTGTAGCCACGCGAGATCGCGGGTCGATGACGCCGCCGACGTCACGATGAGGAAGCGCGTCTCACTTTCGCGGGTCACAGTCAGGTCCGCTTCGATGCCGCCGCGGTCGTTGAGCCATTGCGTATAAACGACGCGACCGACGGGCACCGCCATCCGGCCCTTCAAGAATGAACTTGCCGAACGAGGATTGATCAAAAAGACCCACGCGCTCCCGCACGGCTTTATGCTCCTCGGCGGAGTGGGCGAACCAATTCTGGCGGCCGTAGCTGTACTCGTAGGTCGGCGACACTCCCGGCGGCGCAAACCAGTTGGCGCGTTCCCAGCCGGCGGCTTCGCCAAAGCACGCGCCGCGCGCGGCAAGCCGATCATGCAGCGCCGACTTGCGCACGCCACGCGAGCTCTCTGGCTGACGAAAGGGCCAATGCATGGCGTAAAGCAGACCGAGGACCTCAACGGTGCGATCCTTGAGATATTTCCGGTTGCGTTGAAACGGCATCGTGCGGCGGATATCGACATCTGAAAGGTCCATCGGCGGATGGCCGTCGATGATCCAATCGGCCAACACCTTGCCCGCACCGCCTGCTGATTGAATGCCGATCGAGTTGAACCCCGCGGCAACGAATAGCCTTCGGATCTCGGGCGACTCGCCGAGCAGGTACCTGTTGTCCGGCGTAAAGCTCTCCGGACCGTTGAAGAAGAGCTGGATCCCAGCGCCGCCGAGAGCCGGTACGCGCTTTATGGCCGCCTCCAGCAGTGGTTCGATGTGCTCGAGGTCGTCCGGCAGCGAGTCGAAGGCAAAGCTCTCCGGGATGCCTTCCATGCCCCAGGGCTTCGCTTTCGGTTCGAACCAGCCGACGAGCAGTTTTCCCGCGTCCTCCTTGACGTAGGTACATGCGTCGGCGTCGCGAAGCACGGGAAGGTGACGCGGTAGCCCAGGAATGGCCTCGGTGACGACATAGAAATGTTCGGCCGCATGGAGCGGAATACTCACGCCAGCCTGCTTGCCAAGTTCGTGTGCCCACATGCCCGCGCAGTTGACGACGTACTCGGCTTCGACATCGCCTTCGGCCGTGCGCACACCCGTTGCGCGTCCCTTGGAGACGAGGATTTCCGAGACCTTCACATTCTCAAAAATTTGCGCGCCGCGGCTGCGCGCGCCTTTAGCCAGCGCCTGCGTCGTATCGATGGGATTGGTCTGGCCATCTCGCGGTAGATGGACGGCGCCGAGCAGCCCCTCCGTACTCACGAGTGGCCACAATTCCTTCGCCTGAGCAGGCGTGAGAACACTTGCCTCGAGGCCGAAGCACCGCGCCATCGACGCGCCGCGCTTGAGTTCTTCGAGCCGCCCTTCGCTGGCGGCCAGCGCCAGAGAACCGATCTGGCGAAAGCCCGTGGCTTGCCCGGTCTCCTTCTCCAGCGTGGCGTAGAGTTCCGTCGTGTATTGCGCGAGGCGCGTCAGGTTATGGGTCGCGCGAAGCTGACCGACAAGACCCGCCGCATGCCACGTCGTCCCAGACGTGAGCTGCTTGCGCTCCAGCAGCACCACGTCCGTCCAACCGCGAAGCGTCAAATGATAGGCGATGCTGCAACCGACGATGCCGCCACCGACAATGACGACCTGTGCCCTCTCGGGGATGCTGGCCAAGTGACCCTCCTAAGACATCGTCGCCATGATCAACAGCGACATCGACGGTGATGCGCTTGACTAAACCTGCAAATAATCGCGTATGCGGCCGTAGGTGATGCGCGCAAAAACGCCCGCCCGCCATAGGCCGTGGAAGGGAATGCTCTTCAACTCGGTCACGGGCATGTTCATCTCGGCCGACGCGCCGCCATCGCCGTGCTCATGGCGACGCCGCGTCCGTTGTAGCCGAGGCAGACCAACGCCCCTTCAGCCGGTTCGTGGATGTGAGGATAATGATCGGTGGTGACCGCGATCTGACCGTTCCAGCCGTGCGTGAACTTGAACGGCCTGAGCTGCGGCCAGAGCCGAAGCGCGTACCGGATCAGAAATTTCATTTCGTCGGGGCTCGACACGGGACGCTGCCGGCAGCGACCACCGATCAACAGGCGGTTCTGCTCATCGAGCCGATAGTAGACCGTCACCTGCCCGAGTTCGTAGAGAGACGATCGGATCGGCAGAATCTTGCGTGCAATCTCTTCCGGAATCGGCTCGGTGGCGACGATGCCGCTGTAAACCGGCACGATGGTGCGCTTCAGTCCCGGCCATAGACCGTCGGTATAGCCGTTGGTCGCGAACACGATCTTCTCAGCGGTAACGGTCCCGCTTCCGGTTTCAATGATCCAATGCCCGCCCTGGCGTGATACACGCTCGACTTTTGTCGCGCCATGCACTCTGGCGCCGGCCTGGACCGCCGCCTGTGCCAGACCGCGCGCATAGCCCAGGGGATTGACGTGTCCCCCACGGCGATCGAGCAGCGCGCACGTATATCGATCGGTACCGGTCGCTTCCTGCATCCGTGCGCGATCCAACAATTCGACGGGCATATCGCGCTTCGCACCCTGCTCGTAACTCGTCTGTATGCTTTGCGCGGCTGCTGGCGTGTAGGCGGCGCGCAATGTTCCCGTCTGTCGCGCCTCACATTGGATCTGATAGCGCTTGACCAGGTCGAAAAGGACGTTGGGCGCATTCCACGACATATCGATCATGCGCCGACCTAAATCTTTACCGAAATGGGCTTCGATCTCATCCGGATCGTGCTTCAAGCCAGGGTTGACCTGCCCACCGTTGCGACCCGACGCCCCCCATCCCGGCTCGTGAGCCTCGAGAACCGTGACATCGACGCTCTGCTCCGCCAGATGCAGCGCCGTCGAAAGCCCTGTGAATCCACCGCCGACAATCGCGACGGACACGCGCCTGCTGCCATCGAGCGGCGGCGTATCGGCGGCGGGACGCGCGCTCTCGGCGTAAATGCTCGGAGGAAGTGGCTCGGGTGTGCTCATGCGTCTTGATCCCTGGGGTCTAGGCGTCGGCTAGATTAGCGGCAACGGCGTTTGCGCCGCGAGAGCTTTCGTGTGCTCGGCGCGGATGTCGCACATCGCGCGCAGCAGAATATACGACCTACCAAAAAGCAGGCTTGATTTCACTCACATGAAATCCGAAAGTAGTGGGACGCCGGGCGACTGAAGTCGCCGTGAGCGCGTTCGTTCGACAAAGTAGGGGAAGGGTGGACGGTCATGCGATCAAAGATTTTGCTGGGCTCGATCTGCGCGCTGGCATTCGCCGCAACCTCGGCCATGGCGGCTCGCGAATTCAACGGAAGCATCTGGTTCCCGGATACCCATCCGCTGACCAAGGCATATCTAGACTGGGTCAAGCGGCTCGATGCAGCCTCGAAGGGTGAGCTCAAGGCCAAGATTTTCACGGGCACGGCACTGTTGCCGCCCAATGCGCATCTTTCGGGGCTCAAGGACGGCATCGCGCAGGTCACGTATCACGCAGGAACGTATACGCCGACCGACCTGCCCGAAGACAACGTCGTGTCGATGCTGGCGCTCGGCTACTCCGACACGATGGCGCTCACGTTTGCAGTCACGGACTTCTACATGACCGATCCCGAGATGCTGGAGCGCTTCAAGCGGCATCGGATCGTGTTCGGCGGTGGCTATGCGACGCCGCCCTACATGCTGATGTGCACAAAGAAAGTCGCAACGCTCGCCGATCTCAAGGGCCTCAAGATCCGAATGCCGGGCGTCATCCATGCCGACTGGGCTAAATCGATTGGCGCAGTGCCGGTGAGCGTCCCATCGAGCGAGATGTTCACGGGTCTTGAGAAAGGCCAGCTTGACTGCGCCGCCAACGCCGCAAACGACCTCAAGAGCCGTTCACTGTGGGATGTCGCCAAGCACACCAGCCAGATTTCGCTCGGTGTCTATTGGGCCGGCTGGCAGTGGGCCTTCAACGGCGGGTTCTGGAAGGAGCTGAAACCGAGCGAGCGGCGCATCCTGCTCGATACCATCGCCGACAGCATCCCGCCGATGGCACACGGCTACATGAAGGACTCAGATGACGCGATCGCCGAAGCCCCGTCCAAGGGCGTGACCGTCTACCCCGAGACGGACGAAATGCGCAAGTCGGTGCAAGAGTTCAATGCGAAAGTCGCCAGAGCACAGGCAATCGAGCAGGGCACGTCGAAGTTCAAGCTCAAGGACCCCGAAGGACTGATCAAGCGCTTCGAGGCAACGATCGCCAAGTGGGACGGACTGCTCAAGGGCGTCGATCGGAAGGACGCGATCGCCCTCTCCAAGGTGCTGAAGGACAACCTCTACTCGAAGATCGACGTCAACACCTATGGCGTCTACTGACATCACCGTTGATCGGCCGGTGACGTCCGGCCGATCAACGGTGATACGTCACGCCCGGCCCTGCAGGACGGGATAAAGTTCAGGACGGCGCTGCTCCATCAACGGGTAGCGCCGTTTCACTTCGGCGATGAAGCCAAGGTCGATATGGGCGGTGACAAGCCCTTCCTCATCGGAGGCCGTCGCGACGACGGTTCCCCAGGGATCGACGACCATGCTGCGGCCGACGAACGCCAATCCGGATTTCGGTTCCTTGCCGTACTGACCAGCAGCGACAATGAAGCACTGGTTCTCACAAGCGCGAGCGCGCAAGAAGAATTCCCAGTGATCGAAGCGCGGCGACAAGAACGCGGACGAGCAAGTCATGATCTCCGCGCCCTTCAACGCCAGTTCGCGGTAAAGCTCCGGAAACCTCAGATCTGAGCAGATCGTCATGCCGATCCGCGCGAGATTGGTCTCCAAGACATCGACTGTCGCGCCCTTGCCAACCTTCGAGCTTTCGATGAAGCCAGGTGGAATGTCGGCCCGATTGGGCGCATCGAACAGATGCGTTTTGCGATAGATGCCGAGGACGGCGCCATCAGGAGCGATCAGCGGCGACGTATTGTAATAGGCATCTCCCGCGCTCTCGTACATCGAGCCTGACAAATACATTCCATACTTGCGCGCGCGCTCGCCGAGCGCCTCGCGATAGCCGGTCTCGTTCGAGAACTCGATGCCGGTCCACATTTCGGGGAGGACGCACAGATCACTGCCGCGCTCGCCGGCCTCGTCAACCAATCGCAGTAGCTTCTCGACGTTTCTCGCCTTCTCCCCATCCACCGCAGTGATCTGGATCGCCGACACGACCAGCGTCCGGCGGCGATGGGATTCGGCCTGCGAAGTTGTCTTGTCCGTCATGTGCATTGTCCCGGCGCTTGTGGGCTACTTCATCAAGCTCGGCAGTATAAGCGTCAGCCAGGGAAAGGACGACGAACCACGTAATGCCACGGAAAATCGTCGACAGAGGAATCAATGATCCCAATGCACTCTTCATGACGTACACGTTCAGGCCGACCGGCGGCGTGACAAGGCCGATTTCGAGCAGCTTGACGAGGATGATGCCAAACCAGATGAGATCCGCGCCGACGGCCCGCGCGATCGGCATGACGATCGGCATGGTCAGCAAGAGAATGCTGATCGAATCGAGGAAACAGCCGAGGATCAGATAGAGGACCACCACCATCAGAACGACGGTGAGTTGGTCGCCACCCATGCCGAGCAGCCATTTGGAGATGACCTCCGGCACACCTGTCAATGCCATCATCTTGCCGAGCAGCACCGTCCCGATCACGACCATGAAGATCGATGACGTGCCGGACAGCGCGCTGAGGCTCGCCTCCCGCAAAACCTTCCAGGTCAGCGTTCCCTTGATTGCGGCAAGCACGATCGCTAGTGCGGCGCCGACGGCTGCGCCCTCGGTCGGCGTGAAGAAGCCGACAAAAATCCCAACCAGGACGCTGATAATCAAAACAGGTAGCGGCCAAACGTCGGCAAACGCCGCCCGTCGCTCCTCGACTGTGAAATCCTCTGTCACTCGCGGCGCCAGCGACGGGTTGAGCTTGACCCGGATGATGATCATCGCCACGAACATCAATGCGGACATGATGCCGGGTATGAAACCGGCCATGAAGAGCTTGGCGATCGAGACGTCGGCAAAATAGCCGTAGAGCACCATCAGCAGGCTTGGCGGGATCATCGATCCTAGCGTGCCGGCCGACGCGATGACACCCGCCGCCAATCCCGGATCGTACTTGTACTTGAGCATCTCCGGCGTCGCGATCCGCGCCATCGCGGCCGAAACCGCGACCGACGATCCGGAAGCCGCCGATAGAAACGCGCAGGCCGCAACGCTCGCTATGGCAAGGCCGCCCGGCAACCAGGACAGCATCACGCGCATGGCCTGGAACAGCCCCGCGGTGAGGCCGGCCGAGAATGCGATGTATCCCATGAGCAGGAACATCGGGATGGCCGTCAGATTCCAATCGCCGACGAAGTTGAACGGGATGGCGGTGACCATCCCCCATGCCGGCCGCCAACCGAGAATGGTCGCAATGCCGAAGAACGAGACGACACCGAGAGCGACGCCAATTTGAATTCGCAGTGCGATCAGAAGCAC
>LNEA01000308.1 GCA_001464855.1 Rhizobiales bacterium Ga0077530 | reverse complement strand
CCGGGGCTCATCGACCTTCACGCGCACGTATTTCCGTACGGCTCGGCCATCGGCATTCCCGCCGACGAACTCGTTGCCAACCAGTCGACAACGACGCTCGTCTCGGCGGGCGATGCCGGCGCCAACAACATCGCCGCCTTCAGGCGCTTCATTGTGCCGGCGACTCGGGCGCGTCTCTATGCCTTTGTGCACATCGCCAACCATGGGCTCACCGGATTCCCGGTCCCCGAACTTTACAATATTGAATTCGCGCAGGTCGATGCTGCTGCGCGCGCGATTGCCGAGAATTCCGACATCGTTCTTGGCGCCAAGGTGCGCATGAGCGAGAACGTCATCGCCAAGCATGGCATGGAACCGCTTAAGCGCGCGATTCTAGCGTGCGAACGAGCCGGCACGGGCGGCAAGGTCATGTGTCATATCGGCGGCGTCGAGACGCCGGGGCTGATGTCCCAGATCCTCGATACGCTGCGTGCCGGAGATGTTCTCACCCACGCCTATAGCGGCGCGCCAAATATCGGCAATGCCTTCACCAACATCGTGCAGGACGGCAAGCTGCTGCCTGCTGCCGTGGAAGCCAAGAAGCGCGGGGTGGTGTTCGATGTGGGGCACGGCGGCGGATCGTTTGACTACACGATTGCGGAAGCCGCAATCGCTGGCGGTGCGGGGCCGGACGTCATCTCGTCGGACATTCATGTCTTCAGCGGAAATTCGCCGGGAATGCCGTACCTGACGTGGGTCATGAGCAAATTCATGAACCTCGCCGGCCAAGGTTATCAACAAGATGCCCAAGGCGGGGACTCTACAGGTCGGGGCGCCCGGCGATGTGTCGCTGCTCGAGGTGGTCGAAGGGCCGGTCAGCTTTGTCGACACGCGCAACAACAAGCGCGAAGGCAAGATCCATATCAAACCGGCGGGCGCCGTGATCGCCGGTGTTGCGTTCGGGCGGCCGTACCAGTCGCCGTTTGCGGTGCGGTGACCTCCAAAATCGACCAGCATGAGGCCCGAGCGCCATCATGCTGGCTCTTTGGCTAGTGCTCGGCCGCAGTCTTCGCGATTGCGGCGCTCACGGCAAACCGTTCCGAACGTGCCGGAGATAAGGCGGCCGCTCGCTGAGGCGATCGTAGTACGCCGCAACAGCCGCGTAACGTGGTTTATCAAACTTGAGGCTGAACCAGCGGTTGACCACGAGGCCGATCGGAACGTCGGCAAGCGTGAAGGTGGCGCCGCACATGTAGGGGGCGCCTCCCGCTAAATGCTCTTCCAGTTGCCCGACTTCCTTGGTGATCTGCACCCGCCCCTGCTCGATGAACCAAGGATTGTTCCACGGTGGCTCGTTCAGCATGCCACCCAGGAACGCACCTCTGAGTGAAATCGACGTTTCGTAATTCGCCCAATCCATCCACTGCTCGACATGCGCGCGTTTAACGAGATCGCGCGGATAGACCTCATCGGGACCATGTTTGCTCGCGAGATAGCGCACGATCGCATTTGATTCGCGCAACACGACATCGCCATCGATCACCGCCGGAATGAGACCAACCGGGTTGATCTTGAGAAACACCGGGTCGGATGTCGGGGTGTAGCCGCGGCCCCAGTCCTCGCGCTCGAAAGGGATGCCCAGCTCGTCGCAGATCCACAGCACCTTGCGGACGTTGAAGGAGTTGGCTCGGCCTAGAATTCTCAGCATATGTGCCTCGTCACTGACTGTTGCACAACTCGACTGTTGCGACATGGCGGCGCTGCGGTACGGCGCCTTCGATCAATAGTTCCACCGACGACAAAAGGACACCCCTTCCCCGTCGGGTCTGCCATTCGCGTCGTTCGGCCGCGTCCATCACGAGAGCGCATTTGATCGGAGTCAATTCGCGAGCACATGGTCTGCCTCACGATGACGTGACTTGGAGATGAGGGTCCTGCGCCCGGAGGCAGCCATGAGTGAAAAAACCGACGGCTTTCCCCTTTTCAATCGAATCCTCGCCCAGGCAGACCTGATGGATCGGATGATGGAGCGAATGGATGCCGATCCGCTCGTCGCCATACGACGCGATGGAGGTGCCACTTTTTACGACGCGCGGTCTCGTTGCATTGATTGTGCCGCCGATCGCCAGTGCCGGAATTGGCTCGATGCCGCTCCGAGCACCGAGCCGCAAGTCGTCCCGACGTTCTGCGTCAATAGCGACTTTATCAACTCATGCCGAGAGGAGGCGCCGGACAATCCGCTCGTCCCGCTTGCGCCTCCGGGCACGCCGAAGGGTTGATCGAGGTCAAAGACGATGATTCGCGACGGGGCATAACCAGCGCAGGATTTTCACTGAACGGGGGGGAGCGATGCGCGCTCAAGAGGTTGCACCGAATGTGCGTGGCGCCCCCGCGGTGGCTGCTGGCATAGAAGTTGAGCGGGTCGCCTTCGACGCGCCATGGGCGTGGCTCTCCGCCGGATGGCGCGATCTATGGATGGCGCCACGGATCAGCCTGACGTACGGCACGGTGTTTGCCGCCGCCTCGATGGGACTGACGCTGGCGCTCCGAGCAGGTGGGCTCGAGGCGCTCGTGCTGTCGCTCGGCGGCGGCTTTCTGCTCATCGGGCCAATCGCTGCCATCGGAATTTACGAGACCAGCCGGCGGATCGAGGCGGGCCAGCCGGTGACGTTTCGCGACATCGCGCTCGCGGGCTTCCGAGCGCCGGGCCAGCTCGGCTTCTTTGGCGCGATTCTCGCCTTCGCCTATTTTGTCTGGCTGCAGCTTGCGCTGTTGTTGTTCATGCTCTTCCTGGGCGACAAGCCGCTGCCGCCGGCCAGTGAATTCATCCCGACGCTACTGTTCACGCCGCATGGTCTCGGGCTGCTCGCAAGTGGAACTGTAATCGGCGGTGTGATCGCTTTCTTGGTCTTTTCGATTTCGGCGATTTCAGTGCCTCTGCTGATGACGCGACGGCTGGATGCCGTAACGGCGATCGGCGCGAGCGTTGCCGCCGTAAAATTGAATCCAAAAGCGATGACGCTATGGGCGGCGCTGATTGCCGGGTTCATGGCGCTTGGGATCGCGACGCTGTTTGTCGGGCTGGTGATTGCGTTCCCGCTGATCGGGCACGCGACGTGGCACGCCTGTCGGGACCTCGTGCGGGATCGTCCAGCGAGCTAAAGCCGATCGTTGCGCTCGTCATCCTGAAGAGCGCGCCATCCCGCACCTTCGAGGTCCTCGAACTGCCCGCTGCGCAGTGACCACAGGAAGGCGACGAGGCCGAGCACGCCGAGCAGCAGCGCACATGGAATGAGCCAAGCCAGCGCGGTCATGATGGATCCCTCAGGCGCATGGATGTGAGCCGCACCGCGTTGGCGGTGACGGCGATCGACGATGCGGACATGGCAATCGCCGCGAGCAGCGGCGTGACCAGACCGACAACCGCCAGCGGCACGAAAACGCCATTGTAGCCGAGCGCGATCGCAAAGTTCTGCAGCGCCATGCGTCGTGTTGCGCGAGCGACTGCCAGCACATCCAGCACCGGCGCAAGATGTTCGCCCTGGAATATCGCGTCGGCCGTAGTCTGGGCGATGTCGGCGGCACTCGACGGGGAAAGCGACGCGTGCCCGGCCGCCAGCGCCGGCGCATCGTTGAGACCATCACCGATCATGAGGACGCGGTGGCCGGCTGCCTTCAGTTCGTCGAGCCGCGCGATCTTGTCGGCGGGAAGCGCGGCGGCGCGCCACACGGAGATTCCCGCTTGTTGCGCGACTTTGGCGACGACCGTGGCGCGATCGCCCGAGAGTAGCTCGACATGGAGGCCGGCAGCTTGCAGCCGTCTGATGACATCCGGCGCGTCGGAACGCAGCTTGTCTTCGAATCGGAACGGCGTCACAGCGCCGTCCGCGCCGCGATACCAGACGGCGGCGTGATCGTCGGCTTGTGTGTCCGCGCCGCACCAATTCGCCGATCCGAGCCGCTCGACTCCATCCGCCCCGACGCATTCGAGACCGAAACCCGACACTTCGCGCATGTTGGTTGCTGGATGGACTGATAAGCCAGCGGCGGTTGCCGCACGGCATACGGCGCGCGCATACGGGTGGCGACTGCCTCCCGCGATCGCCGCCGCGCGCGCTAGAATTTCGGTGGGGATCTCGGTGCCTCGGCCATCCCGCGACACCAGTTCGGGTTCGCCGAGTGTCAGCGTGCCGGTCTTGTCGAAGACGACAGTGTCGATCTCCGCGAGCCGTTCGAGGCCATCAGGTGCCTTGACGAGGATGCCTCGCCTGAACAGGCGGCTCGTTGCTGCGACCTGCACGGCCGGTACGGCGAGTGCGAGTGCGCACGGACAGGTGATGATGAGAACGGCGATCGCGGCGGTCAGTGCCGGCTCCCAACCATGGCCGGCCATCAGCCAGCCGAAGAACGTCGCCGCACCGAGCAGGTGCACAGCCGGCGCATAGAGCCGCGCGGCGCGGTCGGCGAGCCGGACGTAGCGGCCGCGCGCCTGCTCGGCGACCGCCATCAACCGGCTGATTTCGGCGAGCAGCGTGTTCTGGTCGGTCGCCGTCGCTTCCGTCACCAGCGGACCCGACAG
Source organism: Rhizobiales bacterium Ga0077530 (assembly GCA_001464855.1). GTDB lineage: Bacteria > Pseudomonadota > Alphaproteobacteria > Rhizobiales > Hyphomicrobiaceae. The sequence continues at coordinate 5,156 of LNEA01000308.1, read as the reverse complement.
ATTGACGGTACCAGCATAGATCAGCGCGCCGGCACTCACGGTGCGCGGCATAGTCTCGCCGGTAACGAGGCTCTGGTCGACGTCGCCGCGCCCTTCGATGACTCGGCCGTCGACTGCGAAGCGCTCGCCAGCGGCGGTCAGGATCCGCATGCCTGGCATGAGCGCGCGTGCGGCCAGTCGCGATGTTGTCCCGTCGCCGTGAATAACCGTGGCGGTTGTGCCGCGTAGTCCGAGCAGGTTGGCGGCGGCGCCCGCGGCGCGTACCCGCATGCGCTGGTCCAGGAAGCGGCCGACGAGCAGAAAGAACAGCAGCGTGATCGCCGCATCGAAGTATACGTGCCCGCTGTGGGTGACGGTTTGATAGAGGCTCATCAGAGTCGCCAGCGTGACTCCGAGTGAGATCGGCACGTCCATATTGACGCGACCGGCGCCGATTGCTTGCGCGGCCGAGCGGAAGAACGGCTGGCCGGCGTAGGCGACCGCAGGGAGCGCGATCAATGCCGAAAGCCAGTGGAACAGCGATTGGACCGCCGGTGTCATGTCGCCCGAGGAGGCCGACCACACCGACACCGACAGCAGCATGACGTTGGCGGCGGCGAAGCCGGCGACGCCGAGCCGCTTGAGGAAATCTCGATCGATGGAGAGGGCGGGGTCGGGTGCTTCGTCGACCAGCGGCGCCGCTTTGAAGCCGGTGCGAGCCAGTGCATCAATGAGGTCCACCGTCGCGACGTTGCGTCCGATGGCGGTGACGCGTCGCGCGGACAAGTTGGCGCGCGCGCTGATGATGCCGGGAACTGCGGTGAGCGCGGCTTCGACTTTCCGCATGCAACCGCCACAATGCATGCCCTCGACGACGAGCGTCGTCGAAGCAGATCCATCCGATTGAATGCCCGACGAGGCAAGCGCCATGCTCTCGATCGTCAAGGTTTCAGCCACAGGCGCCTCCGTGCGCGATAATCGGGATCGGCGGTGGTGCGATCGCGCCGGATCTCCAACGCGATGATCCAGTTTCCGTCATCGAGGCGGCCGACCTGGCCCTCGTACCGGCCGGGCGCGGTCTCGCCGAGATTGAGTTGAATGTCGTGACGGTTCGACGATGGTCTGCCGAGTTGAGCGCTTATGCTGGTGCCGATGACTGGGTTGTTGTTGCGATCTGCGAGGGTGACGACGACGTGGCCATCGTGCATCACCGTGACTATATCGGTCCAGCCGAGCCGGGACTGGCGCTCGTCGGCGCCGATGCGGTCGTTGTAGTGGAGGCCCTTGCGATACGGCTCGTTCGACACGATTCCGCTGTAAGTGGATATCGCCGAGTAGATCATCGCGCCATTCATCGCGAACACAGCGCCGAAGAACGCGAAGAAGATGCTCGCGACGTGGCGTCCTTGCAGTCCTTGCCGCCGCTGCGCGGTCGGGAGCGTCGTCGGGCTCATGGGTGCCTCGCGGAAGGAGTTGGCATCTGGAAATTCGTGCTTCGCGCGGTGGTGGTTCCCGACGTGACATCTCTCACCACCAGGGAGAATGGGACGGTGCCAGTGTCGCCGCGCGGAATCTCGCCAGGTGCAAGCGTGACGAATACTTTCAACTCGCGCAGGTCGTCGGTGCGGACGCTAATGGGCGAACCCGCCTCCAGTCCGACGATGGCCAACTTGGCGCCCGGCAGTCCCTCCGTCGTCAGCGTGAACTCGCGCGGCTGATGGAGTTTGTTGAGGATTTTGATCGTGTATCCGTTGCGCACGCCGCCATCCGACAGCCGCACGAAAGGTGGATTGCGGTCGTGGAGCACATTGATCTCGAGCGTGGTGCGATTGAGCAGCGCCACAAGCATGATCGCGGAGACGACACAGATCATGCCCGCATACAGCAGGGTGCGCGCGCGAATGAGCCGGAGAGGTGCGGTGGTCCCTTTGGCCGTTGCCTCGAGGCCGGCGATGGTCTCATAGGCGATCAGATTTTTCGGGCGACCGATCTTACCCATGATGTCATTGCAGGCGTCGATGCACAGCGCGCACTGGATGCATTCGAGCTGCGATCCGTCGCGGATGTCGATGCCGGTGGGGCACACGGCGACGCAGGCATTGCAGTCTATGCAGTCGCCGCGACCTTCCCAGGACTGGCCCTTCTTGTGCGAGCCGCGCGGCTCGCCACGGTCGCTGCGGTAGCTGACCAGCAGCGTCTCGTGATCGACCATGGCGCCCTGGATACGCGGCCACGGACACATATAGATGCAGACCTGCTCGCGCGCGAGGCCACCGAGGACGTACGTCGTCAGCGTGAAAATCCCGAGAAAGAGATAGGCGATGGCGGGCGCGGTGCCGGTCAGCAGCTCATGAGCGAGCGTCGGCGCGTCGCGGAAATAGAAAACGAATGCGCCGCCGGTGAGTAGTCCGATCGCAAGCCACGACACATGCGTCATGCCCTTCTTGAAGAGTTTCGCGGGCCCCCACGGCCGCTTGTCGAGCGCGATTCGGGCGTTGCGATCGCCTTGCCAAAAGCGCTCGACGACGATCATGAGATCGGTCCATACGGTCTGCGGGCAGGTATAGCCGCACCAGACCCGTCCCGCCGCCGACGTCACCAGGAACAGTGCGAGCGCGCCGAGCACGAGCAAACCGGTGACGAAGTAGAATTCCTGCGGCCAGATCTCGAGGAAGAACAGGAAGAAGCGGTTGTTCGCCATGTCGAGCAGCACGGCCTGGTCGGGCAGGTCCGGTCCGCGATTCCAGCGCAGCCACGGCAACACGTAGTAGATGCCGAGCGTGACCGCCATTACCAGCCACTTGATCGTACGGAAGCGGCCGCGCGCGAGCTTGGGATAGACTTTTTGGCGCGCCGCATAGAATTGCCGATCGGCGGCTCGGTTCACCGCTGTGACTTCGTGCGTTTGTATGTCGGACGCCGCGTGCGCGATCTTCGGCTGCGACGCCGGATCGTCTCGTCGGTCGAGGACCGTTGTCATTGCCCGATCCTGACGCTCAAGTCGTGTGTGGGCGAATTGCGAGGGGCGCGTTTCAGCCATCGCGCGATCAGAGAGCCAATCGTAGTCAACTCAGCCGCTGGCGGTTGACCCGCCACACGCTCTTGCGTGCGCGCGCTGTCGGTTGCAATCGCGGCCTCAGCCGCGATTGCCAATGCCAGCTCGCATCCGCAACCGCACATGGCGCACTCCTGTCGCCCCACTTATTTGCCGCCACCGAGGCTATGCACATAGATGGCGAGTGATTTGATCGTCGCCGGATCGAGGCGACCTGACCATGCCGGCATCATGCCGCCGCGTCCCGTGCGGATGCTTTCGATGATCGCCTGCTTGCTGCCGCCATAGAGCCATATCGCATCCGTCAGGTCCGGTGCGCCCTGCTCCTGCAAGCCCTTTCCAGCGTCGCCATGGCAGCTCACGCAGTTTTCCGTGAACAGCTTCTGGCCTCTCGCAGCAGCGTCCGATGGCGTCGATGCGCCAGAGAGCGACAGCACATACTCCGCTGTGTCGCCGATCTGTGTGTCGTCGAGCATCTTGTCGAGACCGAAGCGCGGCATCTGTGATGCGCGCGCATCTTTGTGATCGGATCGAACGCCGAAGGAAATGGTCTTGTGGATCTGATCGATGGAGCCACCCCAGAGCCATTCGTCGTCGTTGAGGTTGGGATAGCCGACGAACCCCTGCGCCCCGCGACCATGGCAGGCGGCGCAATTGGCCTGGAACGATGCGGCCCCTTCGGCCATTGCGAAGCGGAGCAGATCGGCATCGCTCTTCAAACCGTCGAGTGGCAGCACGGCGATCTTATCGCGAAACACTGCTTGTGCGCTCCGCGCGGCGGACAGCTCCTCGGTCACTACCGTGCGTTGGCTGTAGCCGATGACGCCTCGAGTGTAGCCGTTCAGCGTCGGCCAAGCGGGATAAATGACCCAGTAACCGACCGACCAGGCGATGCAGGCGTAGAACGTCATCAGCCACCACTTCGGTAGCGGCTTATTCAGCTCCTTGATGCCGTCCCACTCGTGGCCGGTGGTCTCGACGCCGGTGACGTCGTCGATCTCGCGCTTACTCGCGGTCATTGGCGTCCCCCAGATTTCGGCGATTTTCCATCGAGGTCGAGCGCGCGCCGCTGTGCCTGCTCGAAGCGACGGCCATTGCTTGGCCAAAGCGCGTAGGCGACGACCGCGATGAACATGACGATGAACATCAGCAGAGATGTCACCTGACTGATGGTGGCGACGGTGTTGTAGTTCATGGGAAACCCTCAGCGCAGGTTCGGGCCGGATGCATCGAACGTGGCGAAGTCGACCAGCGTCCCAAGCATCTGCAGATAGGCGATCATGGCGTCGAGTTCGGTGGGCTCACTGTCGGTTTTGCCGTCGAACTTCGCGACCTTCGCTTTGGGGTAACGCTGCAGCAACTCGCGGGCCGCTCGGCTGTCGGGTGTCACCTGCGCGACGAGATCCTGTCGGGCCTTGGCGAGCATCTCGTCGGAGTAGGGGACGCCGACGACCCGCAATGTCCGCAGGCGCTGGACGACATCCTCGGCATCGAGCCTGCGTGTTGCGAGCCAGGGATACCCCGGCATGATGCTTTCGGGCACGACCGAGCGCGGGTTGATCAGATGCTCGGCCTGCCACTGATCCGAGTACCGGCCGCCGACGCGCGCGAGATCGGGACCGGTGCGCTTGGAGCCCCACTGAAATGGATGGTCGTACATGCTTTCAGCGGCGAGGCTGTAGTGGCCGTAGCGCTCGACCTCGTCGCGCAACGTGCGGATCATCTGGCTGTGGCAGCCGTAGCATCCCTCCCGCACGTAGATATCGCGGCCGGCCTGCTCGAGCGGCGTGTAGGGACGCATCCCCTTTACCTTCTCGATGGTGCTTTCGACCCAGAACAGCGGTGCAATCTGGACGAGACCGCCGATCGAGACGACCAGGAGGATGCCGATCAAAAGGACGAGAGAATTCTTCTCGAAGACTTCGTGTTTCATGATCCGCCCCTATTCCGCCGGGCTCAAGCGCAACGCCGGCGCCGCGGCAATACGGGGTTGATCGGCAACGTCGACGGGCTCATCGCCGCGAACCGTGCGCCAGACGTTGTAGGCCATGATCAGCGAGCCGATGACGAACAGCAGGCCGCCGATCGCGCGGATGACGTAGTAGGGTTTCATCGCTTCGAC
>LNEA01000307.1 GCA_001464855.1 Rhizobiales bacterium Ga0077530 | reverse complement strand
GCGACCCAGCCGAGCGCACCGGAGTGAACGTGTCCGATGGTCCAGTCTGTGTAGTGCGACAGCGAGTTGACGGCCTTGATGCTCATGACCGGGCCTTCGAACGTCGACATGCCGTAGAAGGCGACGGAGACGACGAGGAGTCGCACGACCGGATCGGTTCGCAACTTGTCCCATGCGCCGGACAGCGTCATGAGGCCGTTGATCATGCCGCCCCATGAGGGCATCCACAGCATGATCGAGAATGTCATGCCGAGTGTCTGCGCCCAGTCGGGCAGTGCGGTGTAGTGGAGATGGTGCGGGCCGGCCCAGATGTAGAGAAAAATGAGCGTCCAGAAGTGCACGATGGAGAGGCGATAGGAGTAGACCGGCCGCTCCACGCGCTTCGGGATGAAGTAGTACATGATGCCGAGGAAGCC
>LNEA01000306.1 GCA_001464855.1 Rhizobiales bacterium Ga0077530 | reverse complement strand
GTCCACAGCCGCCCCTCGGCATCGAATCCGATGTCCTCGGTTCCGACCGGAAATGCGAACCGCGCGCCAATCGCACCGGATTCCAATTTAACTTCAACCAGTTCCCCAAAGCTGCCGCTGCTCCGGGTGACCCACAACCGTCCCGCTGGATCGAACGCGGCGCCCTGTACACGCACCGGCATCAGGACGGATGAAGCAGCGTCCTCCTGGCTGATTGTCGGCTTGAGCGACGCCCATGGGAATTTGTAGAGGCGCGGCGCGCCGTGGGTCTCATAGGCGCCGAGCCATAGGGCCTCGGCCGAACCCGCGGCGTACGAACCTTTCCGATGGCTGCGCTCGCCGGCTGATCGAGGCGGACCTCGAAGATGTCGCGCGTATCGGCCACCCAGAGATGGCCGGGTGGACCCTTGGCGACGCCGCCCGCGTGGCCGCATTTCGAGGGTAGATCGAGAATGCCGGTGACCTTGCCGCTCGTTGGATCGAGCCGGTAGAGGCGGCAGGGGCCGCGTCCGGCACCTTCAGGACTTTTGTAGGCGGCGACATAGACCGAGCCCGCGACGACGCTCAGCCCTTGCGGCACGAATCCGTCATCGAGGCCCGGCATCCAGATTTTGCGAAGGATCGCCGCGTGGTTGGGCACCTGCCCCGACGGTAGGAGACCCAGCTTGCGATCGGTATAGGTGGGCGGGTTGCCGAGCGGGGCCTGTGCAAACGTCGGCGTTGCCATGAGCATCACCCCCATCAGTCCCGGGACCAAATGACGGATCATGACGACACCTCGAGCCTCGACGGATCAGCGCAGCTTCAACGTCGCCAGCCCCAGCAGAGCCAGCACGACCGAGATGATCCAGAACCGCACGACGACCGTCGATTCGTGCCATCCCTTCTGTTCGAAGTGATGGTGCAGCGGTGCCATTCGAAAAACACGCCGTCCGGTCAGCTTGAAGGACGCGACTTGGATGAACACCGACAACGTTTCGAGAACGAACAGGCCGCCGACAATCGCCAGTACGATTTCGTGCTTGGTCGCGACCGCGATGGCGCCGAGTGCGCCGCCGAGCGCCAGCGACCCGGTGTCGCCCATGAAAATCATGGCGGGCGGCGCGTTGAACCACAGAAATCCGAGACCGGCACCGAGCAATGCGCCGCAAATGACCGCAACTTCACCGACGCCGGCGACGTAGTGGATCTGCAGGTACTGCGCGAACCGCGCGTTGCCGACGAGGTAGGCGATGAGGCCAAACGTCGCCGCCGCCACCATGACCGGCACGATCGCGAGACCGTCGAGCCCATCGGTCAGGTTCACCGCATTGCCGGCGCCTGCAATCACCACCATTCCCATCAGCACGAACAGCCCGCCAAGCGATAGCACCACATTCTTGAAGAACGGGATCGTCAGCACGTCGGAGAAGCCGGGGGCGCCCAGGCGCATGACGCAGTATGTGGCGATACCGGCAACCAGGAACTCGAGCGCGAGCCGCCCCTTGCCGCCGAAGCCGCTGCTCGTCTGCCGCGTCACCTTGAGATAGTCGTCGTAAAATCCGATGGCGCCGAAGCTCAGCGTCACGCCGAGAACGACCCAGACGTAGGGATTGGACAGGTTCGCCCACAGCAGCGTCGACACGGTGACGCCGGCAAGGATCATGAGCCCGCCCATCGTCGGCGTGCCCTTCTTGGAAAAATGGCTCTTGGGTCCGTCCTCGCGGATCGGTTGGCCCTTGCCCTGCTTGATGCGCAGCAGATCGATGATCGCCGGCCCGAACAGGAATACGAATAGCAGGGCGGTCATGATCGCGCCGCCGGTTCGGAACGTGATGTAGCGAAACACATTCAGCAGGCCGAACTGATCGCTGAACGTGACGAGCTCGTAGAGCATTCCTGGACCTCTGCCTCCGCTGTACAGTGCCTGGCAGCACCGCTCCATCCTCCCGCGGAGTTTGGTCCCTTAGCACTTCCAATGGCAAAAATTTAGATGCTTTCTGGTCATCTACCCCGTTTATTCCGGCTGGCGATGCGCAAAAAACCGACACGAAGCCCAGCGCTCGCAATGCGCCGCGGCATCGCTGATGACCGGCGGGGGCGCTTGCTTTGGACCGGCGATCGCGCGACGTTTACAGCTTCGATCGACGCAAACGGGGCGGAGACGCATGAGCACCTACGATCTCATTCTGAAGGGCGGGCGGGTCATTGATCCGTCGCAGAAGCTCGACGGCATCGCCGACGTCGCCTTTGCAGGTGGCAAAGTTGCCGCGGTCGGCGCCAATCTCGCGCCGGGGCCCGCAACCGACGTCCGCAGCGTCAAAGGCTACATCGTCTCACCCGGCCTGATCGACCTTCACACGCACGTCTATTGGGGCGGCACGTCGCTCGGCATCGACGCCGAGGAATTCTGCCGCACCTCGGGCGTAACGACAGCAATCGACACCGGCAGCGCCGGACCGGGAAACTTCGCCGGCTTTCGCAAGCACGTCATCGAGCGGTCGGAAGTGCGGATCCTCGCCTATCTCCACGTCTCGTTCGCCGGCATCTTCGGCTTTTCGAACACGATCATGGTCGGCGAGAGCGAGAACATGCGCCTGATGGCGCCGCGCGACGCGGCCAGGGTCGCCGACGCCAATCGCGACGTGATCGTCGGCATAAAAGTGCGCGTCGGGCTTCATGCCTCGGGCGAGCAGGGTGCAGCCCCCCTCAACATCGCGCTTCAGGTCGCCGAAGAGGTCGGCATGCCGCTGATGTGCCACATCGACCATCCGCCGCCGTCCTACGAGGAGGTCCTCGACATGCTGAGGCCGGGCGACGTGCTGACCCACGCGTTCCGTCCGTTCCCGAATTCGCCGTGCACCGTGCAGGGCACGATCAAGCCGGCGGTGTTGGCGGCCCGCGCGCGCGGCGTGCAATTCGACATCGGCCACGGCAAGGGATCTTTTGCGTTCAAGACCGCGCGCGCAATGTTGGCGAACGGCTTCCAGCCCGACACGATCTCGTCGGACGTGCACGCGCTGTGCATCGATGGACCGGCCTACGATCAGGTCACGACGATGTCGAAGTTCCTCTGCCTCGGCGTGTCGCTCAACGACGTCATCGCGCAATCGACGGTCAATGCCGCACACGCATTGCAGCGCCCGGAACTCGGCAGCCTCAGGCCGGGCTCGGCGGGAGACGCCACCATCCTCACCGTCAAGGAAGGCCAGTTCGAATACCTGGACGTGGTTGGCGAGAAGATGATCGGCGACCGCCGGATCGTGTCGGAAGGCGCTGTGGTTGGCGGCCGCTGGTGGCATCCAAACGACAGCAAGCAATTCGCCAAAGTCGCCGCAGCATAGGTAAAGGGAGTACGCCCATGACACCCGAAGAGAAACTGAAATCACTCGGCCTCGTCTTGCCGAACGTCCCGACACCGGTCGCCAACTATGTGCCCTTCAAGGTCGACGGACGCACGATCTACCTCTCGGGCCAGGGGCCGAGGAAGCCAGACGGCAAATTGATCACCGGCCGTGTCGGCGAGGAAATATCGGTCGAGCAGGCCTACGAGTGCGCGCGCCTCATTGGCCTTGGATTGCTCGCGGCTGCAAAGATGGCAGCGGGCGACCTCGGCAAGGTGGAAGCACTCAAACTCCTCGGCATGGTCAATGCGGTGCCGGGTTTCACCGACCAACCGAAAGTCATCAATGGCTGTTCCGACCTGCTCGTCGACGTCCTCGGCGACCGCGGCCGTCACGCACGCTCGGCCGTCGGCATGGGGTCGCTCCCGTCGAACATGCCGGTCGAAATCGAAGCGATCATGCGGATCGTGGATTAATTACTGCGCGCCGTACTTCGCGAGAATGCGGCGCGCTTCGATGACCACGGCATCGGCGATTGCGGCCTGCCCTTCGGCGGTCGGATGGAAGGCACCGGAGTAGGTGCTGGCCAGCAGCAACTGGAACGACGACAGCGACTGCAGCTTCATCATCCGCTGCAGCAGCGACTCGCTGACGTGGAAGTTTCCCGTCATGAACGCGTCGTTCGGGGTGCGAAACCAGCGCTGGCGCGGCACATAGGCTTGCCAGTCGGCAGGATTAAAAGGCTCCCACTTCTTGCCGGTCCAGCGCGGCATCCGCAGATCGTCGGCCATCGAGAAGGCATTGTCGGTATAGCCGGAGCAGATACCGCGCCCCTGAAATTTCTCTCGATGGCTGGCGATGAATGTCCAGCCGTTCTGGCGGCTCGTATCCTCCATGATCGCGTTGAGCCGCTCGCCTGCCGCCATCGATTCGCGCGCCTGGCTTTCGCTCCGTCGGGACAGACGTTGCGGCCGTCGGGGAGCAGCGCGAGGCTCGGGTATGCGGCCAGCAAAATGCGATCCGACTCCGCCCAAGGGACGTGCAGCACGCCGTGAATGGCGCGATTGAGCGCCTTCAGCTTGATCTCGAGGCCGTCCAGCAACTCCGTTGCGGCAAGGAAACCGTGAACTTGCCCGAACCAACCGCCGAGCTGGCGCAACATCGACTGATCCGACAGCACCGCATTGGCAAGGAGCCGCGCGAAGCCGATGTCGTTGCCGCCGACCGACACCATCACGAGGTCGATCTTGCGCGCTTGCTCCGCGTCGCACCTGCGCAAAACGAGGCCACCCCGCAGCGCCCGCAGTGCGCCACTCATGTGAAACGCTTCGGGCAAGTCGATTTCTTTTGCAGCCTTGGTGCCGCACTGGGCCTGCGCAATTGCCGAGACCTGTGAGATGTCGGGCGGCGAAGATACCCACTCGTTGCCTTTGTAGCGCAGGAACAGGCCGTCGATGATTTCCGCGCCCGAGCAGGAATAGCCAACGAACGTCACGGCCCGATGCGGATCCTCGATGGCGAGCTGCAATGCCGCGCGCAACTGGTGCGAATACAGCGAGCGGTGACACGCCTGATCGAGCCAGCGCGCATTGTGGTCGATGAAGGCGGCGTCGCCGATGCTGCTCCACTTGCCGACCCGTGCGGGATAGCCGGTGAGCGGCTCGCTCGTACTGCCATAGCCATAGTCGGCGCGGCGCTCGCGCGAGAAACGCACGGGTACATCGGGATTGCCTTCGCCCGAGGCGAAGCTGTCGCCCATCGCGACGATCAGCAGATCGTTGACGACGGCACTCGTGGTCGCAATCTCGCGGCCGCCGATTTCGACGCTGAGGCGCGCTCCCGCCGGATAGGGTACGGCGATTTCGACGGGCCGATCGCAGCGCGCCGTGACGGAGCCACCGCGGCTGCGGCGGTCGTTCGGCGTCGTCAGCCAGGTGCAGTCGATAAGGCCGGCATCGGGGACATCGACGAGACCTGCGATGATCCGATGGTCGCGCGGATCGAGATAATCCTTCTGCTGCCGGCAACCGTAGCGGTTGCGCTCCTGCGACCAGCAGGTGTGATCGAGCATGCCGGCAGCCCAGCCGTCGGTCGGATGGCGCCGCGACAGCGCCCGCTCCGCGGCCAGCACCGGCGC
>LNEA01000305.1 GCA_001464855.1 Rhizobiales bacterium Ga0077530 | reverse complement strand
CGCGCTTCACCCTCCCCGTCGCCCCGCACTTGACCCCGTTCCGCGTCCGGCCCAATTGTCCCGCATGATCGACCCGACCACCGAGCCGCCCGAGACCCACCAGGAGGACCCTCCCGCGGAGCAGGCCCCTGTGCGCCGCGGCCCCGACGTGATCAATGATTACCTGAAGACGCTGCCGTCCTCGCCCGGCGTCTACCGGATGATCGATGCTTCGGGCGACGTCATCTACGTCGGCAAGGCACGCAGCCTCAAGGCGCGCGTCTCGAACTACATCCGCCTCGGCGGCCACACCAACCGCATCGCGCGCATGATCGCCGCGACGGCGTCGATGGAGTTCGTGACGACGCGCACCGAGAGCGAGGCGCTGCTGCTCGAGGCGAACCTCATCAAGCGGTTTCGCCCGCGCTTCAACGTGCTGCTGCG
>LNEA01000304.1 GCA_001464855.1 Rhizobiales bacterium Ga0077530 | reverse complement strand
TGCCTGCTCTACCAGATCAAGCGCTGCTCGGCGCCGTGCACCGGCGAGATCAACCTCGAGGACTACGGTCGCCTGGTCGATGACGCGTGCCGGCTACTCAAGGGGGGCAGCGAAGATGTCCGCCGGCAACTTCGCGAACAGATGGCCACTGCCGCCGACGCGCTGGAGTTCGAGCGCGCGGCCGTCCTGCGCAATCGCCTGCACGCATTGAGCCATGTCACCGCCGACCAGACGATCAATCCGGAAGGCGTCATCGAAGCCGATGTCTTCGGCGCCCATCAGGATGGAGGACAGACCTGCGTCCAGGTGTTCTTCTTCCGCACCGGGCAGAACTGGGGCAACCGCGCCTACTTCCCGCGCGCCGATCGCTCGCTCGAGGTCGGCGAAGTGCTCGATGCCTTCATCGCTCAGTTCTACGACGACAAGCCGGTGCCGCGGTTGATCCTGCTGTCACACGACGTGCCGAACCGCGAGCTGCTGGCGGAAGCGCTCTCGCTCAAGGCTGAGCGCAAGGTCGAAATCCGCGTACCCCAACGGGGTGCCAAGACGGGCGTCGTCGAGCACGCGCTCAACAACGCGCGTGAGGCGCTCGGCCGTCGTCTCGCGGAAGGTGCGTCACAGCGCCGGCTGCTCGAAGCGCTCGCCGATCGCACGGGTCTCGCGCGGGTGCCGCGCCGGATCGAGGTATTCGACAACAGCCACGTGTCCGGCACCAACGCAGTCGGCGGCATGATCGTCGCCGGCTCCGATGGGTTCGTCAAAGGCCAGTACCGCAAATTCAACATCAAGTCCGAGGATCTGACCCCGGGCGACGACTACGCGATGATGCGTGAAGTATTGACGCGTCGCTTCAAGCGCATCGCCGCTGCTGCCGCACCGACGGTCGATGAAAGTCCTATCGATGTCGATACGGTGCCGGAAACGCCCGCGGACCTCGTTGCGCCGGAGGAGGTCGACGAAATAGAAGA
>LNEA01000303.1 GCA_001464855.1 Rhizobiales bacterium Ga0077530 | reverse complement strand
GTGCTCAGCCTTGATTTCCATTTCCTCGAGCCGCGACAGCGACCGCAAGCGCAGGTTCAGGATCGCTTCTGCCTGCACATCGGAGAGCTTGAAGGCGGTCATCAACTTGGCCTTCGGCTCGTCCTCGAAGCGGACGATGCGGATCACCTCGTCGATGTTGAGATAGGCAATCAGGTAGCCGTCGAGAACTTCCAGCCGGTGCCGGATCTTCCCGAGCCGATGCTCGGAGCGGCGGACCAAGACTTCCTGGCGATGCTCCAGCCAGTGCTTGAGCACGTCGCGCAACGACAGCACGGCCGGGATCTCGGACCTCCAGCTCGGTCGCCCGGAACAGGCTCTCCATCAGCACCAGCGGATCGACGGTCCTGCTCTTCGGCTCAAGCACCAAGCGCACGCCTTCCGCGCTTTCGTCACGGATATCGCCGAGCAGCGGCAGCTTCTTCAACGTCATCAGCTCGGCGATTTTCTCGACCAGCCGCGACTTCTGGACCTGATAGGGCATCTCGGTGACGACGATCTGATAGCCGCCGCGGCCGAGTTCCTCTTTCTCCCACCGCGCCCGCAGCCGGAAGCCGCCGCGCCCCGTGCGATAGGCCTCGATGATGTTCTCGCGCGGCTCGACGAGGATGCCGCCGGTCGGGAAATCCGGCCCCGGAATGAAGTCGACGAGCTTCTCGACCGTCGCGTTCGGGTGCTTGATCAGATGGAGCAGCGCAGTACACAGCTCATCGGCATTGTGCGGCGGGATATTGGTCGCCATGCCCACGGCGATGCCGGACGAGCCATTCGCCAGAAGGTTCGGGAAATTGGCGGGAAGGACCACCGGCTCCTGGTTGGTGCCGTCGTAGGTCGCCCGGAAATCGATCGTGTCCTCGTCGATGCCGTCGACGCATCGCCGCCGGGTTATCGCCGTCGATGTTGCCGAAGTTGCCCTGGCCGTCGACCAGCGGATAGCGGACCGCGAAATCCTGTGCGAGGCGCACGAGCGCGTCATAGATCGATTGGTCGCCGTGCGGATGGTAGTTACCCATCACATCGCCAACAATCTTGGCGCACTTCTTGAACCCGCCATCGGGGTCAAGCTTCAGCTCGCGCATTGCGTAAAGAATGCGTCGGTGCACTGGCTTGAGGCCGTCGCGCACGTCCGGCAGCGCGCGGTGCATGATCGTCGACAGCGCGTACGCCAAGTAGCGCTCTTCGAGCGCCTCGCGCAAATTGACGGGCTCGATGGGGCCGGGCCCCGGTAGAATCGGTCTATCGCTCATAGTTTGGGGACTTAGCCTCCCCTTTGGCTCCGCTCAAGTGCGCCGGCGCCACAGGCGAAGGCCGCGCACAGCGTACCGTCTCGAAACCGCAACGCCCGGTGGAAAAAATTCGCTCGCACGGGTTGCGAGGCCGATTTCGACCGCTTGCCTGCGGTAGACTCGTCGCAAATCACCGCCCCGCCGATACGTTTGCAAGAGACCGCCGTGTCACCGCCACCGATTGTCCCGCCCTTTCACCCGTTGAGCCAGTCCGTCGCGGCCCAACGTGCCGGGGATGCGGACGCACTGGCCGACGCGCTCGTAAAATGCCGGTCGGAGGCAGCTCCGAGCTTCACCTTTGCCAAGGGCTCAAGCGCCGGCACATTCCGGATCGAGGCCGACACGCCCAACGAACTGGCGCAGCGCCTGGCCGACGTCCGCGCGAAGGCGGCTGTCCCAACGCATGTCGGGCCGGTCGACGTTCAATCGTGCTTCACCCCGCGGCGTGTCGGGGAAGCCGAACACCGACTGGGTGCGGCCGATGCCGCCACGGGCGCCTTCGCCGTCGTGCGCCTGCGGATCGTCCCGCGCAGCTCCGGCGAGGGCAACATCTTCGAGACCGAGTTCGCCGGACCGCCACAGATCGACGCTTTCAACACCGCCGTCGCACGGGGTGTCGCGACGGCCTGCTCCGAAGGCGTTGAGGGCGAGGGCCGGATCATCGACACGCGCACGATCTTCATCGACGGCGCGTTCCACGCATCCCGCTCCACGCCGGCGGCCTTCGAGCGGGCCGCTACCGCCGCCATGCACGCGGCGTGCGCGGCGGCGACGATGCGGCGCCTGGACCCTCTCGTCAGCGTCGACATCCAGGTTGGCCGTGACCATGTGCTGCCCGTCGTCAACGATCTCGCGGTGAACGGCGGCAACGAGATCCGACGCCGGCTCGCGGCCTCCGGCGTCGTCGTCACCGTCGAATTGCCGATGCGCGCCTACCTCGTCTATGGCGAGCATCTTGCCGCCATGACCAAGGGCGCCGGCAAGCTGATCGGCGAGCCCAAACTCACTCGCTGGGCCGAGGTGAGACGCACGGATCGGCGGTAACCAAGCCTGAGGATTGCGCGGCTGACAGAGCGGCATACTTCGGAAACATAGTTAATCCCCGCTCACGATTAAGCAAAATTTACGAGTTTCCGTCTCTTGTGGATGGCAGCAGCGACGCTCGGTTGGGGACAGCCGAGCCATCGCACATCGCAATCAGAATCGCACCCAAGGTAGCGAGAGGGTCATGAAGCTTCGCCTCGTCACGATGATCGCGGCACTTGCCGCCGCG
>LNEA01000302.1 GCA_001464855.1 Rhizobiales bacterium Ga0077530 | reverse complement strand
GGCGAGGCTTTCACCGCCGACGACGTGATCTTCTCGCTCGAACGGGCGCTGTCGCCGGAATCCAACATCCGCACGCGCCTCGCACCGAAGATCAAGGCGGAGAAGGTCGACGCGCACACGGTCGACTTCGTCGTCCCGGTGCCGAACCCGATTCTCCACGCGGAGTGGGACGGCTGGTTCATCATGTCGAAGTCGTGGGCCGAGGCCAACGGCGCCACCAAAGTCCATGGCAAGAGCAATCAGCTCAGCCCCTTCGCGCTGACGGCGAACGGCACCGGCCCCTTCATGGTCGAGAGCCATGAGCCCGGCGTGCGGACGACCTTCAAGCCCAATCCGAACTGGTGGGGTAAGACCGAGCACAATCTGACCCAGGTCATTTTCCAGACGGTCAAGTCCGACGCAACGCGCGTCGCCGCCCTGCTTTCGGGCGAGGTCGACATGATCGATCCGGTGCCGGTGCAGGACATTCCGCGCGTCAAATCCCATGCCGGAACCGACGTGCTGACCGGCCCGGAACTGCGCACGATCTTCCTCAACATGGATCAGGTGCGCAACGAACTGCTCTATTCCGACGTCAAGGGCAGGAACCCGTTCAAGGACGTGCGCGTCCGCAAGGCCTTCTATCAGGCGATCGACGTCGAGGCGATCAAGTCGCGGATCATGCGCGGCAACGCCGTGCCGACGGCGCTCCTGATTTATCCGCCACTATTCTCGCGGTCGGCTGAGTTCAAGCGCCACCCCTACGATCCTGCCGCGGCGAAAAAACTCCTCGCGGAGGCCGGCTATCCAAACGGTTTCGCACTCGAATTGGATTGCTCGAACGACCGCTATGTCAACGACGAGGCGATCTGCCAGGCCGTCGTCGCCATGTTGGCCCGGGTCGGCGTCAAGGCGAAGCTCAATGCCATGCCCAAGGCCCGCTACTTCGACAAGGTTGGCGCACCGCAGAAGTATGACAGCTCCTTCAACCTACTCGGCTGGACCGCAAGCTCGCTCGACAGCCTCAACATCCTGCG
>LNEA01000301.1 GCA_001464855.1 Rhizobiales bacterium Ga0077530 | reverse complement strand
TGATCGGTGACCACGCAGACCAGCGCCGGCTTGCCGGCCGCCACCGCTTTCTTGGCGCGCTCCAGCGCCGGGCGGATATCGTCGGCCTTGTCGACCCACTCGCCGTGGCCGCCGAACGCCTCGGCAAACTTGTCGAGGCGCGGATAGCCGAGATCGCGGCCCGGCTTTTCCTTGTTCGGATCGCCGGTCCAGCCGCCGTTCTGGCTGATGATCGTGATGATGGGCAGGCCGTGACGCACGGCCGTATCGAACTCCATCGCGTTCATACCGAACGAGCCGTCACCGTGCAGCACGATCACCTGCTTGTCCGGCAGTGCCACCTTGGCACCTATTCCGAAAGGCATCCCGACGCCCATGGTGCCGAATGCACCCGAGTTGGCGGCCGAAGTTCAGGATTTCCTGCCCGTCGACGCAGAGCACGCAATCGCGGTCCATGAAATCGCGAACTTCCTTGCAGAGCCGCAGCGGATGGATAGGCGAGGCGCCGTTCGAGAGCGCCTGCTCCGCTTCCGCGGTCTTTTGGACGTTGCGGGTGCGCAGCCGCTCGCGCCACGTCTCGTAGGTCGCGGGCGTCACCTTGCCGGCGATCGCCGCCGTGAGCTGCTGGAAGGCGACCCTGGCATCCGCGACCACGCCGACGTCGAGGCGACGCGGTGATGACGCAACCTCGATCGGGTCGACGTCGATGCGCACGATCTTGGCGTTGGCGTTCCAGCGTGGCGGAGCAGCATGGCCGATGATGTAGTTCATGCGGGTGCCGACAACGAGGATGAGATCGGCGTCGCGGAAGGCGGCCGCGCGCGAGGTCAGGTAGCAGTATTTATGGTCCTCAGGGATGACGCCGCGGGACTGCGGCGTCGTATAGAACGGCACGCCGGCCGCCTCGACGAACGCCAGCATCTCCTTTTCCGCCTCGGACCACTGGACGCCGGCGCCGGTGATCAGCACCGGCTGCTTCGCCTTCGATAGCAGTTCGACGATGGCAGACAGATCGTTGGCGCTGGCAGCCGGACGCGGCCGCTTGGCGTGGTCATAGGGATCGGGGTACTCGACTTTGGATTCGTCGATCTCGCCATAGAGGATGTCGCCAGGCATATCGAGATAGACCGGGCCAGGCTTGCCGCTCATCGCGTGCTTGACCGCGAGGTTGATCAGCTCGGGGATGCGCTTCACGTGATGAACACGGTCGGCGAATTTGGTGCACGGCTTGAACATCGCGAGCTGGTCGATGTCCTGAAATGCCCCGTGATGCCACGTCACGACAGGTGCGGCGCCGCCGAGCGCGATCACGGGCGTGCAATCCGCCCAGGCGTGCGCGATGCCCGTCACGAGATTGGTGACGGCGGGGCCTGAGGCGGCCATGCAGAACGCCGGCTTGTTGCGCAGGCGCGCGTAGGCGAAGCCTGCCATGGCGGCGGCCTGCTCGTGTCGGACGTCGATGCCGCGCAAGCCGAGCTTCATCGCGGCCTTCTCGACTGCCATCATGGGTGCGCCCATGATGTAGAAGAAATCTGAGACGCCTTCGTTCTGCATCGATTTGGCGATGATGTCGGAGCCGATTGCCATTGATGTTTCCTCTCTGAATTCGTTTCTGATTGAATGCAGCGGTGGCGCTCTAGATGACCTGCTCCTTCTTGAGCACCTCGAGGTCGCCCTTCGACAGGCCGAGCCAATCGCCATAGATGTCGGCGTTGTCGGCGCCGAGGATCGGCGAGGACTTCACCGCCACGTAGCTGTCGGAGAGTTTTACCGGCCAGCCTGGAATCACGACCTTGCCGCGTACGGGGTGATCTACTTCGACGAAAACCTCACGCTCGCGCATGCTCGGCTCGTTCATCAACTCATCGGTGTCCAGGACCGCGCCGCACGGCACGCCCTGTTCGCCGAGGATCTGCATCGCCTCGTGCTTGGTGTAATTTTTCGTCCACGCGCCAATGTAACCGTTGATCTCATCGACGATCTTGACGCGAAGCTGCGGCGTCGCGAACCGCTCTTCGCCCTTCAGATCTTCACGACCGATCACCTTGAGCAGCCGCTCCCACTGAATATTGTTGGCGCGGCTCGTGTAGATGTAGACGTAATCGTTGGCGCCACCGGGCTTGCAGGGGAAAACATCAGACGGCGCGTTGGTGCCGAGCACCACCTGATTGCCCATGCGCGGGCACGGCTTCTTGTGGAGGAGCTGCGACGCGTAGGCAATACGGCAGTAATTGACCATCGCGTCCTGCATCGCGACCTCGACCTTCTGGCCGCGGCCCGTCGCCGTGCGCTGGTAGAGAGCCGCGAGGACTCCGATGCAGGCGTGAAGGCCAGTGCCGGTATCGCCGAGCGTTACACCAGGCTTGATCGGCTTGCCGTCGCCCTCACCGGTGATGCTCATGACGCCGCCCGCGGCTTGCGCGATCATGTCGAAGGCGAGATGCTTTTCGTAGGGGCTGCCTTTGCCGAAGCCCTTGACCGTTGCGTAGATGATGCGCGGGTTGATCTTCGAGACTTCTTCATAGGAGAAGCCGAGCTTCTCGATCACGCCCGGCGCGAAATTCTCCGCGAAGATATCCGCCTTGGCGATCAGCTTGCGCAGCATGTCCTTGCCGCGCTCGTCCTTGAGATTGAGCGTCACCGATCGCTTGTTGGCGTTGAGCAGCATGAAATAATAGCTGTCGACGCCCTTCTGATCGGTCGATGCGCCGCGGCCCTGCTCGCCACCGATCGGATTTTCGATCTTGATGACGTCAGCGCCGAGCCACGCAAGTGTCTCGGTGATCGACGTTCCAGCCTCGAATTGCGTGAGATCGACGACTTTGATGCCGGCAAGCGCAGTGCGACCAGTTTCGTCCCTGCCTGGGGATGTCATGGCTCCTCCCGGAAGCTTGTTTTTGGCTACCGGAGAGTGTGCGTCGTGCGCGCATGACGCGCAAGACCGGTCAGCATCCTGCATGACAGATAGGCGGCGTCAGACGCACCACAGGTTGAATTTCAGCGCGTCGTGACGCGCTGCGGGCCCCAATCGGCGATCCACAGCGAGAATGCGGTCGCGGCGCCGTAAACCGCCATGGCGAAGCCGACAAGCGCAAACAACTGCCATGCCGGCGCATTCATGCTCACCAGCCACAAGCCGCCGATCAGCACGACCAACAGGCGCACGGTGCCGGCGAGTACCGGCCCGAGGATCTTACCCGAGCCCTGCGAGGCGAAATAAAGGCAAAGGCCCAACCCGAACAGACCATAGAAAGGTCCGGCCCAATGCAGGTACGTGCTCGCAGATGCGAGAATGGCAGGATCGCTTGTGAAAAGGCCCGACCACAGCAGCGGAAACAGGGCGACGAAGATGCCGAGAGCGGTCAGCACGGAGGTCGCAACCACGCCGGCCGTCCACGCGACACTGCGCGCCCGCGCGATGTCACCCGCACCGACGGCCATACCGACCATCGGAACACTCGCGACGCCGATCGAGAAGGTGATCGGGATCAGCAGGAATTCGAGACGGGCGCCGATGCCGTAACCCGCCAGCGCCTCGGTGCCGAGTTCGGAGACGAGGCGCGTTACGATCAGCACCGACAGGATCGTTTGCAGCGGCGAGATGCAGGCGATCGCGCCAACCTTTAGGATGTCTCGCAGCATGTCCCAGGACGGGGATATTGCCGAAAGCGAGAGGGTGATCCGAGCGCGCCCCGAGGCAAGATACCAATAGAAATACAGCGCGCCGGCCGAGAACGAGATCACTTGGCCGAGTGCCACGCCTGCCATGCCCAGGCGCGGGATCGGTCCGAAACCGAGACCGAAGGTGCCGCCGATCAGGATCTGGGCGCAGGCGACCGACAGCAGCACCTTGGACGGTACGACCATATTGCCGGTGCCGCGCAGGATCGAGGCGAAAGTATTCGCGAGCCAGATGCCCGGTGCGCCGAAGAAGACCACATTGGAATAGGCGAGGGCTTCAGCGAGTACGCCACCGCGTCCACCGAGCAGGGCATAGATCGGTGAGCCGAAAAACTGAAAAATGGCGAGGAAGCCGAGACCCGCACTCGCACCGATCAGAAACGCGTGCTGGGCAAGCTTCGCAGCGCGCTCAACGTCACCGGCCCCCAGTGCGCGGCTGATCGCCGAGGAAATGCCGCCGCCCATGGCGCCCGCCGACATCGTTTGCTGAAGCATCACCATCGGGAAGACGAGCGCCAGACCGGCGAGCGGCAGCGTGCCGAGAATGCCGACGTAGGCTGTCTCGGCGATCGCGACGAGCGCCGTCGCCAGCATCGCTATGCTCGTCGGCAACGCGAGGCGAAGCAATGTCGGCAGGATCGCGCCGACGAGCAGGGGATGAGGCGCCGGCGTGGCGGCGGCCGGCGGTGGCATCGTGGTCGTGGCCATGGACGTCAAGCCTCAAGCGTTGGGCGAAGTGGTCGCGATGCGTGCGACCGGGCGCTCCTTGATCGGCCAATTGAGCAGCGCCGAGATCAGGCCGAGCGCAATGGAGATCCACCACATCGCCTCGTAGGACTTCGTAAGATCGAACAATCGGCCGGCGAGCCAGACGCCGA
>LNEA01000300.1 GCA_001464855.1 Rhizobiales bacterium Ga0077530 | reverse complement strand
TGCGCGTGGGCGACCAGCTATCCTGAGTTCATCATCGCGCGCTTCGTCGCAGGTTTCGGCGCCGGACTCGTTCTGACGACCGGCAACATCGTGCTCGCCGACATCAGCACGCCCGAAGTGCGCGGCCGCATGATCGCCGTCTACCAGGGCACGTTTCTGTTTTCGGTCGGACTCGGTCCTTTTCCTGGCGGCCTGCTCGCGGAGCATTTTGGTCTTGCCGCACCATTCTTGTTTTCCGGTCTCGGCGCATTTCTCGCAACGGTCGTCGCGTGGTTCGCGGTCGAGGAAACGCGCGAGATGGCGCGGTCGTCGGCGGGCGGCAGCGCAGTTACCGTCTCGTTCTTTGCCCAGATGCGCACGCTGATGAGCAACGTCGGCTACGTCCTCGTGAGCCTCATCTCGCTCATGAACGCCGTCGTGCGCACCGGTGGTTTGTTCGCGATCATCCCCCTGCTCGCGACGGCGCGTCTCGGCCTTTCCATCTCCGCAATCGGCTTCGGCATGATGCTCGGCAGCATCGCGGGCTTGTTCGCCGCCTATCCCGCCGGCTGGCTCGCCGACCGCTACGGGCGCAAGGCGGTGATCGTGCCGGCAACGCTGATCAGCGGCACGTCGATGGTGCTGTTCTGCTTCGCGCCGAACTATGCCTGGTTCACCGCAGCCTGCATCGTCTGGGGCATCGCAATCTCGGCCGGCGGATCAGCGCCCGCGGCCTATGCGGCCGATACCGCACCACCCGGCATGAATGCCGCTGCCATGAGCACCTTCCGCATGACCGGCGATCTCGGGTACGTCATCGGCCCTCTGGCACTCGGTTTGATCGCCGATCTCTACGGCCCGGTCACGGCATTGCTCAGCGGAGCCGGCGCTCTCATCCTGGTCGGCGCAGCCTTCGCTCTCATTGCGGCCGAGACGCATCCGCGACGACACCCTTAGGAGGTCGCGCATGACCATGCCGCCCGCCACCGCCACCGACACCGGCGTCCGCACCCGCTCGCTCGTTTTCCTGATGCTCGCGCAAGTGGCGGCGATGTCGACATGGTTCGCGACGACCGCCTCCCTGACGGCGATCCGCCAGGGCTGGACGCTGACGCCGTTCCACGAAGGTCTTCTCACCAGCAGCGTGCAGGCGGGTTTCGTCGCCGGCACGTTGACGAGTGCGCTGCTCAGTGCCGCCGACCGCTACGATTTGCGCATTCTCTTTGCCACGTCCGCCGCCATTGCCGGTATCGCAAACCTGCTCATCGCACTGTTTGAGCCAACCGACGCCGCCATTCCGGTGCTACGGTTCGCGACCGGCTTCTGCCTTGCTGGCGTCTACCCCGTCGGCATGAAGATCGCCTCGACCTGGGCCAAGGGCGACCTCGGCCTGCTCATCGGATTGCTGGTCGGCGCGGTGACACTCGGCTCTGCGGCGCCGCATCTGTTCGCGACCGCCGGGCTCGACTGGCGGCTCCCCGCCATCGCAGCCGGCGTCTGCGC
>LNEA01000299.1 GCA_001464855.1 Rhizobiales bacterium Ga0077530 | reverse complement strand
GCGATGCCGGGCTTCGCGCTTCCTTACGACCTGATCCCCAAGAAGGATCAAGAGTTCGATCCCGCGTGATCGGGCTATCACCCGCCACCGGAGGACGCCCATGACCCGCATTCCGTTTCCCGATCTCGAGAAGGCGCCGCCGGAGGTCCGCGAGATGCTGTCGCGCCTGCCGGCGCCGGTCAGCATCTTCAACATGATGGCCCACGCCGAGACGGTGCTGAAGCCGCTGATGAAGCTTGGCGGCACGTTCCTCGGGAAGCTCGAACTCGATCCGCTGTTGCGCGAGCTGGTGATCTGTCACGCCGTCAACATCGAAGGTGGCGAATACGAGTGGGTTCAGCATGCGCCGGTCGTGCTCGCACTTGGCGGTACGCAGTCGCAGATCGACGCGCTGCGTGCAGGCGATGACCAGGCTGCGTGCTTCAGCGACGCCCAGAAGGCGGTGCTGCGATTCACGCGCGAAGTCGTCGTCGATGTCGGCGCGTCGAAGGAAGCGCTGGCGGAAGCCAAGAAGCATCTGTCGGATCGCGAGATCGTCGAGGTGATTCTGGTTGCCGGATTCTACATCATGCTGGCGCGGCTGACCGAGACGCTCGACATTCCCAACGATCCGCCGATCGGAGACAAGCTCGTACGCCAGATCGAGGCGCGCGTTGCCGGCAACAAGAAGTAACTGGGGGCGAAACGATGAAGCGCGCTGTCTACGTCAATTGCGACGGGCTCTGCACCGATTGGATCAGTCCCGAGCGCACGCCGGTGCTGGCGGCGCTGTCGGCGAAGGGCGTGCGGTGCGCGGAACATCGCGCGGTGTTTCCATCGGTAACGCGTGCGTCGGCGGCGAGCGTCGCCACGGGCTGTCGCCCGATCCGCCACGGCCTGCACGGCAACCGCATGGGATTGATCGAGGACGGGCGTCTCGTCGTGCGCGACGTCGGGCCGCCGGACTTCCGCGACCACATGCGCAAGGCGCTCGGGCGGACGCTGCGCGTGCCGACGATGGCGCAGCGCGTTGCAAATCATGGTGGCTTCGTTGGCTATTCCAACGTATCGCCGGGCGCTGCGTACTTCCTCGATCCCGATGAGCACGGCGAGGTGCGTCATCGCGCCGGCTCGAATGGCCCCGGGTCTCGACGGCGACGTCGCCATGGCCGGATTGTTCTGCCAGGAAGTGCTGCGCGAAAATCCGCGCGCGATCTCGGTGCTGTGGTTCGGCGATCCCGACCTGACGATGCACAACGCGCAGATCGGCTCGCCTGCGCACATGGCGGCGTTGACGCGGATCGACGCGCTGGTCGGCGATGTCGCCGCGACGATCGACGCGGAGCGCGCCAAGGGCGACGACATCCTGTTCATGGTCGGTTCGGACCACGGCCACGAGACGGTCGGCTACGGCATTAATGTCGCGGGATGGCTGGATGAGAATGGCTTCGGCAAGCTGCGCGAGACCGGTCAGATGTCCTTCGCGACTCAAGGCACCGCGGCGCTGCTTTACTGGCGAAGCTGAAGGACGCGCCTTGGGTCGACGCGATCGCAACCGGTGCGGAGCTTGAGAAGCTCGGCATCGCGCCGGAAGGCGGCCTCGTCGCCGGCATCAGTCTTGCGCGCAAGCCGGAGCCCAATGACTTTGGCGTCGCGGGTCAGCGGTGGGCCTCCTTCAACGGGCCGGAATTCAAGGGTATCGGCTACGGACAGCATGGCGGCTGGGGGCCGGACGAGACGCGCCCGTTCCTGATCGTCAGCCATCCGGACTGCGCGCCGACGCGGCGCACGGAGCGGACGTCGCTCATCGACATCGCACCGACCGCGCTGACGTTTCTCGGTCTGCCGGTCGAGGGGATGGAAGGGCGAGCGATCGCGTGGGGCCGTCAATAGAATATTGGGAGCGTGCGGATATGGTGTCTGTTCCAGTGTGACAGGTGCCGAACCGATGTCAGAGATTAAGCCTTACGGGCACTGCGCGAGGCGCGACCTGCGCTGGTGGATGCTGCTGCTCGTGGGCGGTGGTATGTTCTGGGCGGGCCTAATCGTCGATCCGGCGAAGAATTGCGACAGCTCCGGTCAGCAGTGTGCGCCGTGGTTGGTGCCGGTGGCGATCGTGATCGGCGGTGTCTTCGGACTACTCGGCGCCGCGCGTCTGGTCACGAATCCAAGTCAAGGAAGCCGCATCGATCCTACGACCGGCGATCTGGTCTGGTGGCAGGAGCGTTTCGGGACGAGCGGCGGCAAGGAGGGGCGCATTCACCCCTCGCAAATCAGCCGCATCAGCATCGTCTCGCAGAGCGACGACATGGACGAGGTGCATCTCTACGACCTCGCGGGCGAGCGCCAGCACTACTTCGACGGCGAGGTCATTCCGTCGCCGTTCGAGGCCTGGGCCCGGAAGCTCGCGGCGGCGTATCCGCATATCAAAATCGACACTCGCTGAAGGCGACGCAAGCGAATGGTTTCCCTGCCTTGATTTGAACGCGTTCGGGCACGATGTTTATGCTCGTAACATTCGTATTGGCAGGAGGCCGAATGCCGAGACACGTGATGATGTGGTGGCTAGCTGGCGGCGCGACCGTGCTCGGTGCGTCACTTGCTTACATGGCGACGCGGCCGGTGATCGGGCCGGCGGTGGCGCGGGCACAGGATGGCTGGAGCCGGATGCGCTCCCGAGGCAGCGGCGGTGCCCGCAGGACGGATGCCGAAGCGCGGACGCGGGAGTCGGCGAGGCCGATCCGCAATGTCGCGTTCGAAGCCTACCGTTCATCGGAGCTGAAGCGCCTCGAAGACGAGGAGCGCGATTTTCACGCTTATCTGGAACGTCTGCGCGGCGCTCGCGACAAGACGGAGTTCGAGACGTACCAGCGCGAGCGGATGTCGACGTCCACGTCGGCCGAAGGCGCGCCCCAGCCTTAAGCATTTCCCGCGGCAAAGCAGGAGTGGCGAGCATCGCCGCTCCTGCTTCTGCGTTCGGATGACTATGCCAGCGCGGCGGCGGAGCGCTGCAGTGCGCTGTGCTCTAACAACGCGAGCGCGGCGACGACGGCCGCCTGCGCGAGAATGAAGACATACCCGAGCGCGTTCGGCGCAATGACGGCGAAGACGGCGAGACTTGCCGCGACCCACCCGACATTGCCGAGGATGATCAGCCATACCAGCGCGCGCGGGGGTGACGCCTGGAGACCGGCGTAGGCCATCAACGCCGCGACCGGGAACAGGATCAGGCCCGCCCAAAAGAGCAACGGCGCCGGAAGGGCGGTGAGGTCGGCAACGAAGCTGGATGCGAATGCCATCAGTGTACCGGCGGCAACGCAGGTTGCAGCGTCGAGCAGCAGCACGTTCTGGAGTGCCGTATTTTTCTGGATGGGGCTCATGGTTTTTCTCCGAGGGTTCTGAGCGGAGCCGAGATGCGGCTCCATGATCCCGAAGATGGCCGCGACAGCGCGTCAGAGCGATTACTTCAGAGGTAATTGGATCGAGGTCGCTATGCGGTTAGATTTCGATCATGCCGAACACCCAAACCACCGCCGGAACATTGCTGCGGAACTGGCGCCAGCGCCGCCGCATGAGCCAACTCGAATTGTCCGTCGAGGCCGAGGTCTCGCAGCGCCATCTCAGCTTCGTCGAATCGGGGCGCTCGGCCCCGAGCCGCGAGATGATCCTCCATCTCGCCGAGCGTCTCGCGATCCCGCTGCGTGAGCGCAACATCCTGCTCGTCGCTGCCGGCTTCGCGCCGGTCTACCGTGAGCGC
The DNA here is from genome assembly GCA_001464855.1 of Rhizobiales bacterium Ga0077530. Taxonomy (GTDB): domain Bacteria; phylum Pseudomonadota; class Alphaproteobacteria; order Rhizobiales; family Hyphomicrobiaceae. Next base: position 1,117 of record LNEA01000299.1, on the reverse strand, counting down.
GGCCTGGATGACCCGGCGCTGTCGGCGCAGCGCGACGCGATCGAGGTGGTGCTCAAGGGGCACGAGCCGTTTCCGGCACTCGCCGTCGATCGGCATTGGACGCTGGTCGCGGCGAATGCGGCGATCGGGCCGCTGATCGCGGGGATCGATGCGAAGCTGCTGGAGCCGCCACTCAACGTGCTGCGGCTAAGCCTGCATCCGGACGGCATGGCGCCGCGGATCGCGAACTATGTCGAGTGGCGCGCGCATGTGGTCGCGCGGTTGACACGAGTTGCTCCAGGAGCTGAAGGCGTATCCGCGCCCGCGTGGCGTCGCGGTCGCGGCACCGCAGCCCAAGCGCGACTTCGGCAACGTGGTCGTGCCTCTGCAGTTGGCGACGCCCGACGGCGTGCTCTCGTTTTTCAGCACCACGACCGTGTTCGGCACGCCCATCGACATCACGCTCGCCGAGATTGCGATCGAAGCGTTCTATCCGGCGGACAAGGCAACGGCCGACGCTGTGCGAATGGCAGCGGATGGCGGTGCGCCGCCTCCAGAACTAAAGAACAGACGACGCCGCCGCTGAGAACGAGGGCCCCAGTCGCATGTTGCCGCTAACGGCGTATTCGTAGGATTGAATGTTCGGAGATGGTCGCCTAAATGGTAGTGTATGCTTCAGCACATGCCTCGGAGGGTTTTCCATGCTCCATCCAGAGGTCTTTTCGTTCTTCGACGAACCGACCAACACCGCGACGTACATCCTGAAGGATCCGGCTTCGCGGGTGGTGGCCATCGTCGATAGCGTGCTCGATTATGACGCGGCGGCGGGCCGGACCGATACCAAGGCAGCGGATGCCCTGATCGAGTACGTCAGAAAGCATGATCTCAAGGTCGAATGGTTGCTAGAGACGCACGTCCACGCCGACCACCTTTCGGCGGCGCCGTATCTCAAGGAAAAGCTCGGCGGCAAGATCGCGATCGGCGCGCATATTACCGTTGTGCAGGATGTGTTCGGCAAGGTCTTCAATGCCGGCACAGAGTTCGAGCGCGACGGTAGCCAGTTCGATGCGCTGTTCAAGGATGGCGACCGCATCCGCATCGGTGGCATGGAGGGGTACGCGATGCACACCCCCGGCCA
>LNEA01000298.1 GCA_001464855.1 Rhizobiales bacterium Ga0077530 | reverse complement strand
GGCGGCGGGGTCGGGTTCAGCATGAATTTGGCGGATGTCCCACGGCGGACTGGCCCCGCCCGCAGTCGCTCCCCGCTGGAACGGCGCCATGCCCGGATACTGATCACCAACCCCTGCTGGGACCTCGACACGCGTATAGAGAGGGAGGATTTTCAGGTCGTCGGCGGTTCGCGCCACGAGGCGGCGCTCAAAATCTGCGCCCTTCAGCGCTTTTTCCACCAGGGCCAGCCACTGGGCTCGCTCCGGGGCAGAAAACCCTTCCATCATCGCCAGTTCGGTCATTTGTCGGCGATCCCGCCCTCTCTCGTGCCTGCTTCGATAACTCCTAGCGCGTTTGCTGCGCTGCGTTAATCCCTCGAATTCGAGTCGGGCAGGCCCCCGGGGCACCGGCACCGGACTACCGTGCCATATGACATTCGCTGCGGCGTGTGCTAGGCCACGGCAACCTTTTTGCGCCGCACCATGCGGCCGGCACCCCGGACCCCCTGAATGAACCTTCGTAACATTGCAATCATCGCCCACGTCGACCACGGCAAAACCACCCTGGTCGATGCTCTCCTGAAACAGTCCGGCGTCTTCCGCGAGAACCAGAAGGTCGCGGAGATGGTGATGGATTCCAACGACCAGGAGCGCGAGCGCGGGATCACGATCCTGGCGAAGTGCACGTCGATCGTTTGGAACGGCACGCGCATCAACATCGTCGACACGCCGGGCCACGCCGACTTCGGCGGCGAGGTCGAGCGCATCCTCAACATGGTCGACGGTGCCGTGCTGCTGGTCGACGCCTCGGAAGGTCCGCTGCCGCAGACCAAGTTCGTCGTCTCGAAAGCGCTGCGCCAGGGTATCCGCCCGATCGTGGTCATCAACAAGATCGATCGTCCCGACGAGCGCCACAACGAAGTTCTCAACGAAATCTTCGACCTCTTTGCCGGCCTTGATGCGACTGACGAGCAACTCGACTTCCCCGTGCTGTACGGCTCAGGCCGCGACGGTTGGATGGCAGTCGATCCGGCGGGACCGAAAGAGGATCTCAAACCTCTGTTCGAACTCGTCCTCAAGCACGTTCCGCCGCCGGTGGCCGAGGAAGGGCCGTTCCGCATGCTGGCGACGACGCTCGAAGCCGATGCCTATCTCGGCCGCATTCTGACGGGCCGCATCATCTCGGGTACGCTCAAGCCGAACCAGACGATCAAGGCGATCTCGCGCGAAGGCAAACTTATCGAGACGACGCGCGTGACCAAAGTGCTCGCCTTTCGCGGGCTCGAGCGCACGGCCGTCGACCTCGTCGAAGCCGGCGACATCGTGGCCATTGCCGGCGTAACCGATGCGACCGTTGCCGATACGCTATGCGATCCTGTCGTCGAGACGCCGATCCCGGCACAGCCGATCGATCCGCCGACGCTGACCATGACGTTTCGCATCAACGACGGCCCGTTCGCCGGGTTGGAGGGCGACAAGGTTCAGAGCCGCGTCATCCGCGACCGTCTGATGAAGGAAACGGAGCGCAACGTCGCAATCAAAATCGTCGAGAACTCCGATAAGGATTCGTTCGACGTTTCGGGGCGCGGCGAATTGCAGCTCGGCGTGCTGATCGAGAACATGCGTCGCGAAGGTTTCGAGCTGACCGTGTCGCGTCCGCGCGTGGTCTACAAATCCGATGAGGTCACTGGCCAGCGCCTCGAGCCGATCGAGGAAGTAATCGTCGACGTCGACGAACAGCATTCCGGCGTCGTCGTGCAAAAGCTGTCGGAGCGTAAAGGCGAACTTCAGGAGATGCGCCCGTCCGGCGGCGGTCGTACGCGGCTCGTCTTCTTCGTTCCGACACGAGGGCTGATCGGTTACCAGGGCGAGTTGCTGACGGACACGCGTGGCACCGCCGTGATGAACCGCCTCTTCCATGCTTACGCGCCGCACAAGGGTGAGGTCGCGGGCCGCCGTCAGGGTGTCCTGATCTCCAATGCCATGGGTGAAGCGACGGCGTACTCGCTATTCTATCTCCAGGAGCGCGGCTCGATGATGATCGACCCGCAGACGCGGGTTTATGAGGGCATGATCGTCGGCGAGCACAGTCGCGAGAATGATCTCGTCGTGAATATCATCCAGGGCAAGAAGCTGTCCAACGTCCGCGCGGCCGGCAAAGACGAAGCGATGATCCTGACGCCGCCGCTGCGCATGACGCTCGAGCGGGCGATGAGCTACATCACCGACGACGAACTGGTCGAGGTGACGCCGAAGTCGATCCGGCTCAGGAAGCGCTGGCTCGACCCGAACGTGCGCAAGCGCATGGAGCGGTCGAAGGAAGCCGTGTAGGACCACCGCCGTCCGCGAACTCGTTTCTCTGCAGATCATACAAGGCCCGGAGCACCCTCCGGGCCTTCGCTTTTTGGCGAGCCCGTGCGCTACGGAACGGAACGCACCACATGTTCGTTATTATTCGAATGCCGGAACATTCCGTAGTGCGCGTAGCGTTCGGGCGTATCATCAACGGGCGAAGAAACGACATATGATAGCGTCGGAAACCGGTTCAGGCAGCCTCAGCGATATCTTTCTTCGCTGGCTCGGCAGCGATGAGACAAAAGACGAGCGCGCTGGGGAGCAGTTCACCTTCGGCATAGAGGAGGAGTATTTTCTCCATGACAAGGCTGCGAATGCGGTCGCGGTAACGACGCCCGATGCGCTGTTTCGCGAGGCGAATGTCGCGACCGACGGACGTGTCGAACGCGAGTTCCTGCAAGCCCAGGCCGAAGCTGTGACACGCCCGCACACCCACATGGATGCTGCGCGTCGGGAACTTGCGTTCATTCGGCGCACGTTGTCCGATCTCGCCGCGGAGCACGGCTTGTCTCTGCTGGCATCTGGGACGCATCCGACCGCGCAGTGGCGGCATTCACAACAGACCGACAAGGATCGTTACGACAAGGCCATGGACGATCTGCGCATGATCGGTCAGCGCGATATGCTCTGCGGCATGCACGTCCACGTTTCAGTGCCCGATCCCCGCCGCCGCGTCGATCTGATGTACCGGTTGATCCCTTATCTTCCGCTCTTCGTTGCGCTCTCGACGTCGTCTCCCTTCTGGACATCGAGGGCGACCGGGCTCAAGGGGTATCGGCTGGCCGCCTACGACGAACTGCCGCGAACCGGCCTGCC
>LNEA01000297.1 GCA_001464855.1 Rhizobiales bacterium Ga0077530 | reverse complement strand
TCTTCGTCGGTGCCGCAGGAACTGCAGGAGATCATCAACACGTTCGGCGGGAAGATGCCGCAAACCTGGGGCGTGCCGGTCGCAGAGATTCAGCGCGGCATCAAGAATGGCGTCCGCAAGATCAATATCGATACGGACAACCGGATGGCGATGACCGGTCAGATCCGGCGCGTGCTGCAGCAGTCGCCGGGCGAATTCGATCCGCGCAAGTATCTGAAGCCGGCGATGGAGGCGATGGCCAAGCTGTGCAAGCAGCGGCTCGAAGAATTCAATACCGCCGGTCAGGCTTCGAAGATCAAGCGCGTGTTGACGCTTGCCGAAATGAGCAAGCGCTACGCAAAGGGCGAACTGGATCCGAAATTCGGCTGAGCACCATTCGCCGCCCGACCCTCAATACAAACGTGCGACGCGGATCGCAAACGCGATGCGCTCAGTCACACCCGGCCTTCGTCGGGTTGCGAGCGATGGCGTTTTGCGCTGGCCGACGGGGTTCTCTCGTGGAATTGTCGTCTCTTGCGGCAGAGCTGCCGCCGTGATTGCATATATATCGTCCAAAATGCCGGATTTTCGGGCTGAATTTGATTGAACTTCCCGCCCTAAAACCCGGCACTCTTGGGCTAACGTGCTGGCCGATCGGCGCATTCTGTTGCCCGACGGCTCTGGCACACCGTCTGCTTAACCTTGAGGGAAGGCAGAAACGCAACCGCCGGTATTGTTGAGATCGCAGGCAGACAAAACATGAAAAAGATCGAAGCCATCATCAAGCCGTTCAAGCTCGACGAGGTGAAGGAGGCATTGCAGGAGATCGGCCTGCAAGGTATCACCGTCATCGAGGCCAAGGGTTTTGGCCGCCAGAAGGGACACACCGAACTCTACCGTGGCGCCGAATACGTGGTGGACTTCCTGCCCAAGGTGAAGATCGAAGTCGTGCTCTCCGACGATATGGTAGCCAAGGCCGTCGACGCTATTCAGAAAGCTGCGAAGACCGGTCGCATAGGCGATGGCAAGATTTTCGTATCGAGTATCGAGGAGGCCATTCGCATCCGCACCGGCGAGACCGGCACCGACGCCATCTGACATTCACACCTCTATGGATCCTGGCCGCTTTAGACGGAGCGCGATCCGCACTTCACGACTTTCCACGCTTGCAATCACAAACTGGGGAACCGCACCATGGCGACTATGACTGCTGCCGACGTGATCAAAACGATCAAGGACAAAGAGGTCAAATTCCTCGATCTGCGGTTCACTGACACCAAAGGCAAGATGCAGCACGTCACGGCCGATGCATCGTGCGTCGACGCCGACATGTTCGCCGATGGTTACGCCTTCGACGGCTCATCGATCGCCGGCTGGAAGGGCATCGAAGCTTCCGATATGACGCTGATGCTCGACCCGGCGTCGGCCCATATGGATCCGTTCTTCGCCCAGAGCACGATGGCGATTTTCTGCGACGTCATCGAGCCGTCCACTGGCGAACTCTACGAGCGCGATCCGCGCGGCATCGCCAAGAAGGCCGAAGCCTACATGAAGAGCACGGGCGTGGGTGACGCCATCTACTTCGGCCCCGAGGCCGAGTTCTTCATTTTCGACGACGTCCGCTTCACGTCCGACCCTTACAACACGGGCTTCGTCCTCGATGGCTCGGAGCTGCCCTCGAACATGGGCACCAAGTACGAGACCGGCAACCTCGGCCATCGTCCGCGCACCAAGGGCGGCTATTTCCCGGTGCCGCCGATCGACAGCGCCCAGGACATGCGCTCCGAAATGCTCTCGGTGATGGCCGAGATGGGTGTCGTCGTCGAGAAGCACCACCACGAGGTTGCCTCCGGACAGCACGAGCTTGGCATCAAGTTCGGCCCGATGATCCGCATGGCCGACCACATGCAGATCTACAAGTACGTCATCCATCAGGTCGCCCACGCCTACGGCAAGACGGCGACGTTCATGCCGAAGCCGATCTTCGGCGACAACGGCTCGGGTATGCACTGCCATCAGTCGATCTGGAACGGCAGCACGCCGACGTTCGCCGGCAACAAATACGCCGACCTCTCCGACACCTGCCTGAGCTACATCGCCGGCATCCTGAAGCACGCGAAGGCGATCAACGCCTTCACCAATCCGTCGACGAACTCCTACAAGCGCCTCGTGCCCGGCTACGAAGCCCCCGTGCTGCTCGCCTACTCGGCGCGCAACCGTTCGGCGTCCTGCCGCATCCCGCACGTCACGAACCCCAAGGCGAAGCGCGTCGAAGTCCGTTTCCCGGATCCGGCCGCCAACCCGTACCTCGCCTTCGCGGCGATGCTGATGGCCGGCCTCGATGGCATCCAGAACAAGCTCAATCCCGGCGAGGCGATGGACAAGAACCTCTACGACCTGCCGCCGGCTGAGCTCTCGAAGATCCCGACGGTGTGCGGCTCGCTGCGCGAAGCGATGATGAGCCTCGACGCTGACCGTGGCTTCCTCAAAATGGGCGGCGTGTTCTCCGACGACATGATCGACGCCTATATCGAGCTCAAGATGGCCGAGGTGGAGCGCGTGGAAATGACGCCGCACCCGGTTGAGTTCGACATGTACTATTCGGTTTAGGACGCTCGGGGGGAAAGTCCGGAAACGGACTCCGAGGGGGGCCGGACCTTGCGGTCCGGCCCATTTTATTTGGGCAGAGGCTCCTACGCGCTCTAGCGCCAGCGCTGGTCACCTCGACATCGCTTCATTTAGTTGTCAGGTCAGAATATCGCGAGCGGGACGGTGCCGCCGCGGGCTATCGTCATGCCGCCGGTGTCAGCGCCATGCAGAGCGGGCGGCGAAACCGCCAGATGCACCGCCCGCAAATCAGCGATCAGATCTCGATCACCATGCCGTCGTCGGCACATGTCTCAGTCACAAGATGACGATTCGCGAGCATCTCGGGTCCAAGGTGCGTGAGCACGATTTTCTTTGCATTGAGTTCGTGGCGACGCTCACGAATGGTCGGATAGTTGAGGTGAAAGCGGATCGGCTTTTCGTAGAAGTAACACTCGCAGATCATTAGGTCGGCACCGTCTGCGATCTTTGGCGTGTCCTCGGTCCAGTCACCGTCGCCGGTGTAGGAGATGACCTTGCCACCGCAATCGATGCGCAACTGCGTCGGATTGGTTTCGCGCGTGTGATCGGCCGGATAAGGCGTAACCGACAGCCCGCACACTTCGTTGGCTGTGTGGGTTTTCATTTCGATATACGTCAGCGGAAATTTCGGCTTCATCACGTGCATGCCCGGCATGAGCGCGTCTCGCGTCTCGGCCAAACGAGCCTCGGTATCGCGCGGTCCGGCGATGGTGAGGGCCTTTTCCCGCCGGGCACCAAGCATCGAGTCGGCAAGTAACTGTGGGATGCCGGCGCTGTGATCGGCGTGGATATGGGTTAGCAGGATGAGATCGATGCTGGTGTGCTTGATACCTAGCTTGTTGAGAGCAATGAGACTCGAGGCGCCAAAATCGATGGCAAACCGGAGGCCCGGTATGTCAACGAGGATGCAGGTTTGAAACCGTCCGCCCGACCCAAAGGCATCGCCCGATCCGACGAATGTCACAGTCGCTTTCATTCCACTCTCCGTCAGATGATGCCGCTTGCCCTGAGGGCGTCAATCTTTCCACTTGT
>LNEA01000296.1 GCA_001464855.1 Rhizobiales bacterium Ga0077530 | reverse complement strand
TTGACCGGCGAACAGGGGACGTTGGCCGTCTCGAGCACGTCCATCCAGTGCGCCGTGGTGTTCGTGCGCAGGAACTCGGTCACAAGTTCGACCAGCTTATCGCGACTACGCACGCGATCGGAGTTCGTTGCGAACCGCGGATCCGTGCTGAGCTCAGATCGGCCAGCCGCGTCGCAGAGGCGCTTGAACTGACCGTCGTTGTTGGCCGCAACAATCGCCCAGCCATCTTTTGTCTCGAACACTTGATAGGGGACTGTATTTGCCACCGCCGGTCAGGTAGTTCAGGCCCTGATTGTAGAGCCAGCCAACCTGGACATCGAGCAGTCCTAGATCGATGTGCTGACCCACTCCTGTAGCGTCGCGGTGGCGAAGTGCTGAAAGGATGCCTATCGCTGCATAGAGTCCGGTCATGACGTCGTTGACGGCGATCGGCACCTTGACGGGCGGCCGATCGGACTCGCCCGTCATGCTGATCAAGCCGCCGATGCCCTGCGCGACCATGTCATATCCAGGACGCGCCGCGTACGGACCCGTCTGCCCATAGCCGGTGATCGAGCAATAGACCAGACTTGGATTTTCGCGGCGTAGATCCTCATAGCCAAGGCCGAGCTTTTGGAGACCGCCGAGCTTGAAGTTCTCGATCAGCACATCGCAACGCTGTACGAGTTGCTTGATCGTGGTGGCGCCCTCGGGTTTCGAGAAGTCGACGGCGATCGAGCGCTTGTTGCGGTTGCAGCATAGGTAGTAACCGCTTTCCGTGGTGTCGTGGCCGTCGCCGTCTTTGACGTATGGCGGTCCCCACGTGCGCGTTTCATCTCCGACACCGGGCCTCTCGACTTTGATGATCTCGGCACCGAGGTCCCCCAGGAGTTGCGTGCAGGACGGGCCTGCAAGCACACGGCTGAGGTCGAGCACTCGAATTCCAGCCAGCGATCCACCCGACATGACGTCACCTCGTTTGTAGCGTTGTCTCCCTCGTACATTTGTCAAAAAAAATATACTTTTGTCAACAGCACGTTTCCAACGCCATTACGCAGCCAGGAGGCCGATGGCTGCACGCTCGTCCGTGATCAGGGTATGGGCGAGCCCGGCAGCCAGCGCCGCCCGGATGATCGGGATCTTGAAGGAACCACCAGCACAAAGCACCAGATGGGGGATTTTGCGGATGGTACTCAGGGGGACGGCCACTGTCCGGCGATTGAGCTCGTGATCGATGACGCGGCCGTCGGCATCCACATATTGGTCGCACACGCCGCCTACAGCTCCAGCGGCGACGAGAGACTTGAGCATCTCCCGTGTAATCGCGCCGTGCTTGATGATCCATGTCTTGGCGGTGAGATCAATGGTCGTAAGCAACGCAACATCTGCGTTCGTAGCCTTGTCGACAACCGTGCGAATGGCTGAACTGCGCATCAGGGCTTTCTTCGTGGTCTCGTCGTCGGCGTACATAGGTGCCGTCATGTAGTAGCACTGGGCATCAAGTATCTTGGCGAACGATGCGGCATTGTCATATGGGTTTATGATCGCGCTCCGGGGGAGCCCGCCAGACAGAGAAACGACGCTGATTCCGCTGTTTTTGCGCGGTGAGAGAGACTGGGCCGCCGCGTAGACGGTGCCGCCCCAGCCAAGGGCAAGTATGTCGTCCTGGCGCAAGACCTTGGATATGTACTCGCCCGTTGCGATGCCGACGATGTGGCGGACGTTGTCTTCGTCAGCCGGTGAAGGAACGACCACGGCGCCCCTGAGCGCGAATTTCTCGCGCAGTCTGGCTTCGAGTTCAGCGCACGGCGTGGCGGGCGACTCTATCGAGATGCGGACAATTCCCTGGCGGCGCGCGTCGTTGATGACTTTGTTGATCGTCGCGCGGCTGAGGCCGACGCGTTCGGCAACCTGCTGCTGGGTCTGGCCGTCGTGGAAGTGATACCAACAAATACGTGCGACAAGTTCGGGCCGTATGGACGGCCCTGGCGTTTCGGGTTTGTCCTTGTCGTTCGAGCGGCGTGACACGCAATCCTCCTGGACGAGACGCCCCAATTCAATACCGGCGATGCTCCCCCGATTGGGCTCGCTATCGGTCTGCGGGAGCTGTTGACCTAGGGCTCAGCATCCGTCATACAATTGTCAATCAATTCGACTATTCGGTAATCATGGAAACAATGGACGCTGCCGCCGGATTTGCCGCGCTCTCGCAGGAGACGCGTCTGCATCTGATGCGTACGCTGGCCTCGCGTGGGCCATCCGGGATGCCGGCTGGCGAATTGGCGACGACGCTCGGACTGGCGCCGTCGACACTGTCGTTCCACCTCGCCGCGCTCGATCAGGCGGGGTTGGTCCAGTCGACCCGCCAGGGCCGCTACATCATTTACGCGGTGCGCTTTGCGGGCTTGCGGAAGCTTTTCAGCTTTCTGACCGAGACGTGCTGTGGCGGTCGCCCGGAACTCTGCCGGGATCTCGCGCGGCTCCTTCCGGATGAGTTCGATGAGGTTAGTCCCATGACGCCAGCATTCAACGTTCTGTTCATCTGCACGCGCAACTCTGCCCGTTCGATCATGGCCGAGGCCATCCTGGAGAGGATTGGTCGTGGCCAGTTCCACGCGTATTCGGCGGGATCATCTCCGGCCGACGCACCCATGCCTGAGGTTCTCGAGCGCCTCTCGACGATCGGACACGACGTCTCGAACCTGCGGTCGAAGTCGTGGAATGAGTTCATGAAGGCCGATGCGCCGCGCATGGATTTCGTGCTCACGCTCTGCGACGCCGGAGATGGCGAAGTGTGCCCCGATCTTGGTGAGCGGCCCGTAACCGCGGTCTGGCCCTTTCCGGATCCCGCGCGCTTTCGTGGTTCCGACATCGAGCGAACGACCCTGCTGAACGAACTGTACGGCATGATCCGCCGCCGGCTAGAGGGCTTCACCAACTTGCCGTTCGCCACGCTTGACCGCATGGCGCTCAAGGCGCGGCTGGACGAACTCGGCAAACCGACAACATATGCCCGATAAGGAAAAGACCATGCGAGTGGGCATCAACGGTATGGGTCGTATGGGGCGTTTGGCCTTACGCGCAGCCATGGGTGGCTTGGCGCGGCCGAGCGATGATCCACGCGCGGGCAATCGGCTTGAGATCGCACACGTCAACGAAATCAAAGGCGGCGCAGAAGCGACCGCACATCTACTCGAGTTCGACAGCCTGCACGGTCGCTGGCGTGAAGCCATAGGGTCCGATGGCGATGCTGCCATCTCGGTCGGCGGCCGGCGCATCGGCTTTTCGGCTGTAGCGTCACCTGGCGAGATCTCCTGGGGTGACCTTGGTTGCGACATCGTTCTGGAATGCACCGGCAAATTCCTGAAGCCTGAGCAGCTCCAAGCCTATTTTGATCGTGGCGTGAAGCGCGTTATCGTTGCCGCACCGGTCAAGGACGATCGCGCGTTGAACGTCGTCGTTGGCGTCAATGATGCCCTCTATGATCCATCGCGCCATCGACTCCTCACCTCAGCATCGTGCACGACCAATTGTCTGGCGCCTGTGGTCAAGGTCGTTCACGAGGCGATCGGTATCCGCCACGGCCAGATCACCACGGTGCACGCTCCGACCAACACCAATGTCGTTGTCGATGCGCCTCATAAGGACCTCCGTCGTGCCCGCTCGGCGATGCTGTCCCTACAGCCGACGACGACGGGTAGCGCCACTGCCATCGCGCTCATTTATCCCGAACTCAAGGGTAAGCTGAACGGCCACGCCATTCGTGCGCCGATCCTCAACGCGAGCCTCACCGATTGCGTCTTCGAGCTGAAGCGTGAGACGAGCGCGCTGGAGGTGAACGAGCTATTCAAGGCCGCAGCCCGCGGCCCGCTCGCCGGCATCCTTGGATACGAGACCCGACCGCTGGTCTCTGCCGACTACTGTAACGACACGCGAAGCTCGATCGTGGATGCGCCAAGCACGATGGTGACGGATGGCACGCTGCTCAAGGTCTATGCCTGGTACGACAACGAGATTGGATATGTCTGCCGAATGGTCGACCTCGCCAACATCGTCATAGCCGCAGGGGAGTGAAATGACAGCCTCGGTGCGCAACTACCTCATCGTGACGGCCTCCTATTGGGTCTTCACGCTGGTCGACGGCGCGTTGCGGATGCTCGTGTTGCTTCACTTCTTCCAGCTCGGCTATTCGCCCTTCACGCTCGCGTTTCTTTTCCTACTCTATGAGTTCGCCGGCATTGTCGCCAACCTCGCCGGGGGCTGGCTCGCAACGCGTTTCGGCATTCCTCGCATGCTGGCGGTTGGCCAGGCATTGCAGATTGCCGGCCTTTTGATGTTGTCGGCGCTGTGGTGGCTGCCCAAGGTATCGCCGGCCTCGCCAAGGATTTCACCAAGACCGCGTCCAAGTCGGCGATCAAGGCGACATCGGCCGATGGCTCGGGTCAACTTTTCAAGTGGGTGGCGTGGTTCACCGGCTCCAAGAATGCGATGAAAGGCGTCGGCTTCTTTGTCGGCGGATTGCTGCTCGAGTCGGTGGGTTTCAGGCCTGCGCTATGGCTGATGGCGGGCTTACTGTCGATCATATTCCTGGTGGGAATTGGTCTGCTACCGCGTGAACTCGGCAAGGCGAAGTCATCCAAGTCGATGCGCGAGCTTTTCGCGAAGTCGCGCGGCATCAACCTGCTCGCGGCGGCGCGGGTGTTTCTGTTCGGTGCGCGCGATGTCTGGTTCGTCGTCGGACTTCCGGTATTTCTCTACGCCAATGGCTGGCGCTTCATCGAGGTCGGTGGCTTCCTTGCGGCCTGGACGATCTGCTATGGCGGCGTGCAGGCGTTCGCACCCTCTCTCGTTGCGCGAAGCGACGATGGACTGAGCCGCGAGATACCGGCCGCGCGGCTGTGGTCTGCGTTGCTTGTCGCGGTACCCGTTGCCCTCGCGCTATTGCTTCAAGTCGATGGCCTGTGGCGACCTGATTTGATCGTCGTCATTGGCCTCGCGCTGTTCGGTTTGCCGTTCGCCGTGAACTCCTCGCTGCACTCCTACCTCATCCTTGCTTATGCGGGTTCGGAGAAAGCGGCAGAGGACGTGGGGTTCTATTACGCCGCTAACGCCATGGGAAGGCTGTTCGGCATTGTTCTCTCAGGGGCGCTCTATCAGGTCGGCGGCATGACAGCCTGCCTCATCGGCTCGGCCGCGATGTTGGCGCTGTGCTGGCTCATCACCCTCGCGCTGCCGACGCGTAGCAGTTCGCCAGACATTGCGAGCCAGCACGCCTGAGGCTCATGCGCCTGATTTCGCGGCAGCCGTACGCTTTACGGCAGAGCCCGCCTCATACCAGTCCTTCGATTCATTGACGATCTTCACGACGCTCAGCATCACCGGTACTTCGATCAGAACGCCGACGACGGTTGCCAACGCAGCACCCGAGTTGAGGCCGAAGATGCCGATAGCGGCGGCAACCGCGAGTTCGAAGAAGTTGCTCGCGCCGATCAACGCAGATGGCGCAGCCACGCAATGCGCTTCGCCGGTCCAGCGGTTGAGGACGTAGGCGAGGCCCGCGTTGAAATAGACCTGAATGAGGATCGGCACCGCGAGCAAGGCGATGACAAGCGGTTGCGCGAGAATTTGCGGGCCCTGGAATGCAAACAGCAGCACCAATGTCGCCAGCAGTGCCAGGAGCGACACCGGCTGCACGGACGCGAGCAATCGCGCAAGACCCGCGTCACCCGAGCGTGCGAGCGTCGCGCGGCGGATGATCTGCGCCAGTATCACGGGTACGACGATGTAGAGAACGACGGAAAGGATCAGCGTCTGCCACGGCACGACGATCGCCGACAAGCCGAGCAGGAGCGCGACGATCGGCGCGAACGCGAAGATCATGATCACATCATTGAGCGCAACTTGGCTCAGCGTGAAATGCGGCTCACCATCCGTTAGATTGCTCCATACGAACACCATGGCGGTGCAAGGCGCTGCAGCGAGCAGAATGAGTCCTGCGATGTAGCTATTGATCTGATCCGGCGGGAGCAGCGGCCGGAACAGCCATGAGATGAAGATCCAGCCGAGCAGCGCCATTGAAAAGGGCTTCACGGCCCAATTGATAAAGAGTGTGACGCCGATCCCCCGCCAATGCTCGGTGACGCGGCGGAGGGCGCCGAAGTCGATCTTCACCAGCATCGGAATGATCATCAGCCAGATCAGAACCGCGACCGGCAGGTTAACGCTGGCGATCTCCGCGGCGGCGATGGCCTGGAACAATCCGGGCACCAGCCACCCGATTGCAATGCCGACCGCAATGCATACGGCGACCCAGAGAGTCAGATAGCGTTCAAAAGTCGACATCGGCCAAGGCCCTCTTTCCTAATTCCGCCTACTTGCCCTTGGCACGGCGCTTGACTTATTCGCGTTATTTCGATATTACTAGAATTAACAACTCTAGCAGTCAACCAGGGATTCGTCCCATGAAACTCGATGACGCTGCGGCCCGCCTAGAAGCTCTCGGCAATCCCACTCGTTTGAAAATCTACCGCGCACTTGTCAAGGCTGGCGACAATGGCATGAGTGTCGGCCGACTTCAGGTGCGGCTCGATGTGGCAGCTTCCACGCTGTCGCATCATCTCAAGACTCTACTGGTCGTGGGGCTTATCTCGCAGGAGCGTCAGGCCACGACACTTATCTGCCGGGCCAACTACGGCCTCATGCAGGGCTTGATCGAATTCCTCGTCGATGAGTGCTGCGTGGAGACGGTCTGCACGCCTGTATCATCGAAGGCCGCCGGCTAGCCGTTTCATCCTCAAAGTGAAGG